>JAPULD010000080.1 GCA_027295365.1 Planctomycetota bacterium | reverse complement strand
ACCATGCCAGCGCCCACTCGAAGCTCGCCGGGTTCTGTTACGAATTGGCGGCTCGGTACGACCCGGATCACTGGGAATGGCGTTATGGAAGGGTTCTGCTGGACACGGAACTTGGGGACACGACCAAGACCCTCCAGGGGTTCAACAACTTCGTTCGCATCAAGGATGATCACGCCTTGGCTTGGCTCCGGTTTGGAGAGGCTCACTACAACGCACGCAACGATGAAGAAGCGAAGGATGCATTCCTGCGTGCCGAAGAACTTGCGCTGAGTCATTGGCCCATCATTGGTCCGCGAGAGCCTTTCTACCCCCTCATTGCGTATGTTCGATTCGCCCAGGCGCGTCTGTCATTTCGACAAGGCGATCATGCCCTCGTTGAATCGATCCTCCAGAAAGTGATCGAGGAATCACCTCGATTCGGTCCTGCGCATCGATTGCTGGGGCGCGCCTTGCAGCAATTGGGCCAACCCGATAAGGCTCGCAAGCATCTGGATCTGGCTTTGCAATGCGGTCCCTATACGCCTCCCGTCGATCCTTTCATCGATGCACTGACGATGGATTCGAGAAGCGATTCATTCCTGCTCAAGGAAGCGGGGGTGGCATTCAACAAGGGGGATGTCGAATGGGCGGAACGTGTGCTCCGCCGGGCCTTGGAGTTCTATCCCGACTCGGAGGATGTGCTGGGCGAACTGGCGTTGCTGCTGGTCCGCCTGCGTCGATTCGACGATGCATCGCCTTTTCTTGTTGCGTATCTGGCCCTGCCGCCCACGCATTACGCGACCCCAAGCAAGATCGGGGCCGAACTGGTTCGTCTCGGAGGCGATATCGAACAGGCAATCACCTGCTATCGTCTGGCCCTTGAGCTTCAACCGATCGAACCGACCAATCACCTGAATCTCGGCATGGCCTTGGCAATTGCCGGGCTGTACCAAGAGGCGGAATCCCTGTTTCTGCGAACCATTGAACTCGAACCTTCGAATCACTTTGCCCACCTCAACCTCGCCCAACTGTTCATCGACACCGACCGGTCCGAATCTGCGATCGCGGAACTCACCCTTGCGGTGGGCCTCAAGCCCGACGACATGAATGGGTGGGTGAAGCTGGGACGATTGCAGGAATCACTCAACCAAGCCGGGGCGGCGCTCGACGCGTATCGACAAGGCCTGGAACGCGAAGCCGACCATGTGGATCTGCTCGAAGCCATCGCGATGCTTCTGGCCCAGGAGGGAAGGATCGAAGCAGCGTATCGACACGCGCATCATCTGGTTGAAGTGGCGATTAATTCCCCCCGGGGGCCTTATACGCTCGCGCGGGTGGCGATGCTTGCTGGCGATGCGGACGAAGCGCGTGAAGCGTGCCTGAAGGCCCTGAAAATCGATCCGTCGTTCGACCCGGCGCAGCGTCTGCTTAATGCGATCTCCCCTCGCTGAACATCACGATCAAGCTGAGGTGAGGGCGAACATCTCGTCATGCAGACCGGCCAGCGTCTCGATCGGAGCTTGCACCATGAGCCCATCACCCGCTTTCAACGTTGTCCCCAGCGTCGGGACGAGCACCGGCGTTCCACCCCCCGGCACATGCTCGACCACGTTCACACGATACTTTTCGATCACTTCACTGATGCTCAACCCCACCAAAGGCCCCGCTTCGCGCACCAGCCAACGTTGGATCGCCATCAGTCTATTGCCTACGGCGTAACTGTTGATGATGCCCGGCGCGACCGCGGCGGTGGCGAAGGACGGCGCGGAGAGCGCCGACTGGGACATGGCCAGATGGATGTCGAATCCTTCACCAACCTTGTCGGCGACCTGCTGATCGAACATCCGCAAGACGACTCGGATCTTGGGATTGATCTTTCTCGCGTCCAGGGCGATCTCCAGGTTGGCCATGTCATCGTCCGTGGCGAGAATGATGCTCCGGGCCTCAATGATGTTCGCGTCGGCGATCAAGGCCTCTCTACGAGCGTCGCCGACGAGCAAGGGGCTGCCGTCCCGGCGCAACTCCTCGAGAAACTGGTTCTGGTCGTTGCGCTCGATGACCACGACCGCCTCGCCCATTTTCCTCAGCAGCAGGAAGGTTCGGTACCCGAGCCGACCAAACCCGACCAGCACGATGTGATTCTTGTAGGACTTGGCAAGCATGGTGCACCAGCTCCGTTCAAAGCGACGGCGATCCCGCATCATGAGTGAGAAATCAATGATGCCTTCGAAGATCACCGAAAGCCCCAGGATGGGAAAGACAAACAACGCGATGTCGAGCACCAGCGATTCGGGAAACTCGTCTGGGAGCTCGGCGAAGACCAACGACCAGGAATGAAACATGGCCTGCAAGAATGAGTAGTCCTCCTCCGGGGCGTAGACCTTGAACAGGACTCCACCCCCCAACAGGATGACCATCATGATCGCAAAACGGATTCGGAAGTGTCGAAACGCGACGAGAACGAAACACCATTCACGCCACGCACGCGAACTTCGGCGCGTAGGCCGGTTGGGCAAGTCAACCTGTAGATCCTCGATTCTCACCACACTCATTGAATACTGTCTCGGGTTCGACGCATTCAGACGCATTGATCGGTTCGTAACCCTCGCTCCTGTCCGAAGATGTGAAGCGAATTGTTTTGAACTGAAATTGCTGGCGAGTGATTGTATCCTTAAGTGAAGTCCAACGAGTCCCAGATATCATGGGACCGAATCATCTGGATGGTCAAGTCGATTCTGAAACGATGGACGTTGCACGGATGGGTATTTGATGAATTTCATGAAGCCATCCCGGCTCATCCTGTTGGGGCTTTTCATCTCGGTCGTCGGTCCTTCGCCGGTCCGAGCGATGAAGCCGCAAGCCCCTTCAGTGCAAGATAGCTTTGAGGCACCCACGACGCTGCAAGCGTGGTGGGCAACACAGGAGCCCCACCGATTCAGCATGCGTCAGTGGAGCCGGAAGGATGGGTTGCCGCAAAACTCCGTCTCGTGCATGACCCAGACTCGCGACGGATACCTCTGGCTGGGCACGTTCGGCGGGCTGGTTCGGTTCAATGGCGTCCAGTTTGAAGTTTTCGACCCGGCCAACACCCCCCAACTCGGAAGCAATCGCATCTGCTCGCTCTTCGAGGACAGCACCGGGGCGCTGTGGATCGGCACGACCCAGAAATTCACCCGTTACAAGGATGGGCGATTCGAAAACATCGAGGACATCGCTGAGCCGGGTTCACTTTCATCCGGAGATCTCCTGCGTCCGCAACGAGTGAACGCCTTCATCGAAACACCCGAGGGGTCCATCTGGATCGCCGGCTCGAGCGGTCTGACGCAATTCAAGGATGGGCGTTTCAATCGATACACGAAAGACGACGGATTGCCGGCCAATTACGTTGGCTCTTTGGCAACCACCCCGGATGGGGCTCTTTGGATCGGCACGAAGAACGGGTTGGCCGTCCATCGCCAAGGCAGAATCGAAACGTTTCCGAGTCTCCCAGTGGTGGCGGATCGATCCATCACGACCATGTACTTCGACGAGGAGGACTCGCTGTGGATGGGGGGCGTTGGATGGGTGGTACGACTGATCGACGACCAGGTCGTTTTCTCGAGGGGCGAAGAGGATGGTATCCAAGGCATGATCACCTACATCAGTCGGCTCGATGAGAATCGATTGATTTTCGGCGGCAAACAACTTTGGTATCTCGATCGCGACGATCTGAACGACGACCAGGCGATGCCGATCTCGACCATTTCATTCCCGATTCCAATGGATTACCGCAGCTGGTACCAAGATCGTGAAGGCACCCTATGGCTCGGCACCGACACCCTCGGCGTCTTTCAGTTTCGAAGGACCAATTACCTCCATCTCGACGCTTCCTCTGGAATAGTGCGAGGCACGCCCCAGATCATCATAAGCGATGGCCAAGATGGTCTCGTCGCCAGGAACGCGCAAGGCCAAGTTGCCCGGATTCCCGGGACACGCTCGAGGGTGAACGAATTCTCCATACCGCCTTCAGTTGGGAAAGGTTGGGATTCACATTTGGGGTCCGACGGATCGTTTTTGGTTTTCAGCGGAGCAGCCATTTCACTCTGGAAGGATGCCCGGTGGAGCTCACTCGAATGGGACGTGGAGAGGGATGGCAAGATTAAATCTGTCCATCTTGATGAAGATGGAACATTGTGGATCCTGACCCGTGACGGACTCTGGCTCCGCCATGATGGACACGATGATGCATTTCATCCCTTTCCCAAGTCACTCTCTGTCGTCGGGAAAACGACCATCCAGGCCCTCGATGCAAGCGGGACACTCTGGATCTCCACCGACGATCATGTCTTGCGTTTTCGCGATGGTCGCTTTGAAGCGATCACGCACGAGGACGGGCTTCCCCATGGCCAGATTCGAGGCATCCACGTGGACGATGATGGCCAGGCCTGGGTCACGTCGTATGGCGGCGGCTTGTGCCGGATCAAGAACGGTTCGCTGTTCACCTTTTCCACCCAGAACGGGCTCCTGAGCAACTCGCTCTCGCGTCTGCTCGAGGACGAGGCAGGTGATTTCTGGATCAACAGCAATCGTGGGGTGCTTCGCCTCAGCCGCCATGAATTGAACGCCTTCGCCGACGGGCTTCATGACGAATACATCTGTCATCGACTTCCTACGGCGGAAGCGAACGGCGGCACGGGATTCAAATCGGAGGACGGGAAACTCTGGTTCCCGGTATTTGGGGGCGTCGTCGGCATCGATCCAGTCGCCTACGAGAGCAACGAAATTCCCCCCCTCGTCCAGGTCAACGATCTCGTCGTCAATGGCACTCCCTATGCGCCGGAAGCGCCACTGATCATTCCCTCGGGTCGAAGGGACCTGACCATTCGCTACGACGGACTCAGCTTCGTCGATCCCGAACTCGTACACTTCAAGTACCAACTCGTCGGCTATGACGAGAACTGGCAGGATGCGGGCATTGATCGCGAAGTGCATTATACGAATCTGCCTCCTGGTCCCTACGAATTTCGGGTGATGGCACGAAACAGTCATGGCGTCTGGAGCGATCCCACGTCCGGATTGACGATGATCTTCGAGCCCTATTTTCACGAAACGAAGCTCTTCCAAGCCTCGGTCATGCTCGGCTTGCTCATCCTTGTGGCCATGGGATGGCGGCTCCGCATCAGGAGACTTCATCGGAATTACGAGGCCGTGCGTATCGAATCCGATGAACGAAAACAGGCGCAGTTCGAACTGCAATCCAGTGAAGAGCGGTTCGCCCTTTCGATGGCCGGCTCGCATGACGGATATTGGGATTGGAATATCATCGACCGATCGATCTGGTACTCCGATCGACTCAAGGAACTTCTTGGTTACGACCTTCATGAAGCGCTGCCCCCAACCATCGACTGGTTCAATGAGATTCTTTATCCCGCGGACGAAGCGGTCTCGCTGAAAGCCCAAAAGCGGCATCTCGAAGAACGAATACCCTACGACCTGGAATATCGCCTTCGCACGAAAAATGGCGAATATCGATGGTTCAGGGCGCGAGGTCAGGCAATCTGGGACCACGAAGGCGTCGCGGTCCGAATGGCCGGTTCAATTGAGGACATCGCCGCCCGGAAGGAGGCGGAAGAAACCCTCGCCAACGTAGCTCGTGGATATTCAATGAACACCGATGCGCAATTCTTCGAGTCACTTGCGAGCCATATGGCCCAGGCGCTTGAAGCGGATTTCGCCATCATCGGCGAACTTCAATCCGGTGAACCCATGCGAATTCAGACCATCGCGGCCCGAGCCGGCGGCGAAATCATTGAGAACTTCGAGTATGACCTTTCCGGGACGCCTTGCCAAAATGTGACGGATCAGACGCAATGCGCCTACTCGAATGGCATCCAGAATCGTTTTCCGGAAGATGCAATGTTGGCCGATATGCAAGTCGAGGCCTATGTGGGAACGCCACTCATCGACTCGAACGGAAAAGTGATCGGTCTCATGGCGGTGTTGTTTCGGCATGAATTGGCCGACACGAAAAAGGCTGAAACCCTCCTTCGTATTTATGCCATCCGCGCTCAGGCCGAAATGGAACGCATGCATGCCGCGAACTCTTTGCGAGAGAGCGAACATCGAACCCGCACCATTCTCGAGACGGCGCTCGACGCCATCGTCACGCTCGATGGCCAAGGCCTGATCATAGGCTGGAATCCACGAGCGGAAGAGATCTTCGGCTGGTCTGTCCAGGACGCCATGGGACAAGATCTGGCTGAATTGATCTTCCCTCCAGACCATCGTCAGGCCCATCGTGAAGGCATTCGCCAATACATTACGACGGGCGCATCGAGCTACATGAACGTGATGCAAGAGTTGACGGCCCATCGATGCGATGGATCGTTCTTGCCGGTCGAGGTTGCCATCACCCCATTCGAGACGACGCGCGGCGTCATGTTCAGCGGTTTCCTGCGCGACATCACCCAACGCAAGCGAACCGAAGAACAATTGCGTACAAGTGAATACCGTCATCGGACCCTCGTGGAATATTCACCTTACTGCATCCATGAACTCGATCTGCAAGGCCGGTTCATTTCCATGAACCCCGCGGGGTTGAGGATGATGGAGGTCCAGAATGAATGCGACATTCAGGAATTCCCCTATCTCGATATCGTTTCCGTCCAGGATCGCGAGCGTATCGCCACGCTGCTTGAACGAGCGTGCCGGGGCGAGTTCTCTGAATTTGATTTCCGCGGCACCAACAACCGCCAGTTCCAATCCTCGTTCGTTCCGATTCACGACGGCGAGGGCGTCATCACTCACCTCATGGGACTCTCGCTCGACATTACGGAGCGCAAGGAAGCCGAGGCGGCATTACGGCAATCCGAAGCGTTGCTGATGGCCTCCATCGAGAACAGTCCAGCGGGCATCATTATCGTCGATGCGCCCGACCGACGGATCCGCATCGCCAACAGCGCCGCCTTGCGAATCGTCGGGCAGACGACCACACTCCTCCAGGACATCCCGGTCCACGAATATTCGACCATCTGGACCAGCCTGCACGCCGATGGCACGGAGTACACGTTTGAGGAACTCCCGCTGACCCGCGCCATTCGCGAGGGTGAGATCTGCGAATCGGAGGAAATGATCATTCGACGGGACGGGGCCGAGGATCATTGGATTCTCATCAATGCGGCCCCCGTCCGAAACCGCGAAGGCGAGATCATCGCGGGCATCGCGGTATTCCCCGACATCACGGAACGAAAGCGAAGTCAGATCCGTCAGAAGATCATGATGGATGAACTCGATCACCGGGTGAAGAACAACCTCGCGGCGGTGCTCGGACTCCTCGATCAGACAGTCAAGGACGCCGACTCGCTCCAGGATTTCTCTTCGATGTTTTCAAGCCGGATCTTCACCATCTCCCAGACACACGAACTGCTGGCGCGTCAGAATTGGGAAGGGGTCGATCTCGCCGAGTTGCTGAAGAGCGTTCTCGATACGGCCAAGCTCGCCGGGCAGTACCATGCCGAGGGCAAATCCGTTCTCATCCCGGGACGGGCCGCGACGTCCATCGCCTTTGCGTTGCACGAGCTGGCGCACCTCTCGGCACCGACGAGCCGGGGCGCGAAACCGGATTGTCACATCGAGGTCAAATGGGACCAGGACCCGGCCCACAAGGTTTACTTTGAATGGACCCAACGCAAGTCCCTCCCCGATCGCGAATCGAATTGGTACAACCCCTCCATCAGCCTCATCAAGGGGTTCGTGGAATACGAGTTGTCTGGGCAGGTGGAGATCGAATTTGGAGAAGAAGTCTTCCAATGCAAACTCGCCATCCCCCTCGATCCGCTCATGACGAAGATCAACAAGGGTATTCCCAGACTTTGACCCGAATCGTTACCTGGCGAATCGGAAAGCTCCTGAATACAAGAAAATGTTCTGATCGTCGGGAACCATTCAGCCCGGGCGGCATTTCTCTTTGTGAACCCATCACTTCGGAGAAAACACAGACCCATGGAATTGGACGTTCCTCTGAAATCAGTGACCTCGTCTTGCCTTAACCAAGACACCGATCGCGAGTTGATCGAACGGGCGAAATCAGACCCCAATGCCTTCGCGCAGCTGTATCGATTGCACTATCACCGACTGGCCCTTTACATTCATCGCCGAACCGGGCAACAAGAAGTCACGGAAGATCTGGTCGGGGAGCTGTTTCTCATCGTACTTCGAAAGCTGCCTCGCTATCAGTCACACAAGGCGCCATTTCGGTTTTGGCTGTATCGCGTGGCGACCAACCTCGTCAATCAATGGGCCCGTGGCGAACGGCGACGCTTGAGAAGACTGGAGCGACACGCGGCGGGTCTTGCCGCGACGAGCGACCCCAAAGAAGTGACGTCGGATCAGGATCAACTCCGACTGGCATTGCTTGCATTATCTCCAAATCAACAATCGCTGCTCATGCTGCACTATCGGGAATCCTTCAGTATCGAGCAGATCGCAATCATCATCAGACGACCTCAGGGAACCGTCAAATCAAGATTGCATCGCGCGCGAAATTCGCTCCGCGAGGCCATGGAAGCGAGGTGTGAAGATGTCTGATAAAGATGAATCCTTGAGTCGTGAACTTCGCTCGCTGGGGAACGACCAGTGGCACGCCCCTGAACATTGCAACGCCCTCGAACAGGAGCTCTTGAACATGCATCGTGCAACCTCACATCCCTCTCGCAAACGTCGATTCAAGATGACCATCATCGCTCTCTTGCTGCTCACCTTCACGGGTGGCGGCCTCGCGGCGACGCACGCTTACCTGAACAAGCAAGTACTCTACTCCTTCATCATTCGATACCAGGGCGAGATCGTGGCTTCACCTCGCGTGCTGGTCTTGCGGGGTCAGACCGCCAGCTGCTCCATCACCAATGGTGATGAGACCTACACCGTACTTATCCATTTCGACGGTTCCACCACCTTTGAGGGACCACCCGATTACGAGGTCGATCTTGAAATCGAGGAAGTCAACCTTGATGAATAAATGCGATTGAAAGAGAACCCCATGAACTCTCAGGGCCTTTCTCAAGGCCTTTTTCATGCTCACCCGAACAAGCCATCCAGCAACTCGACGATCCCCTGGCCTTGCGTGGCGATGGTCTCGAAGATCGCACGCCCCGTGGCGATGTCCAGCAGTTCCCGGTGCAATTTGTTCTCGCCCGCGAAGTCGGCCTTGTTGATCACGAACACATCCGCGATTTCCAAGATGCCCGCCTTGTCCATCTGCACCGAATCGCCCATGCCCGGGACGACGACCACCGCAGTCTTGTCCACATGCTCGCGAATCTTCGTTTCGTTCTGTCCCGCCCCGACCGTCTCCACGATCACCTTGTCAAAGCCGGCCCCGCCGATCAATTCAAGGATGGCTGGCAAGGATTCATAATCTTCACCCGCAATGGCCAAGGAGCGATAGAAGACATTTTCATCGACGTTGTTGAAATCGACCCGCAGACGATCGCCAAGCAACGCGCCGCTGGTAATGGGACTCATGGGATCGAACGCGACGACCGCGATCTTCTCGCCCCGGCGCACCACTTCGCTGGCCATCGAGGCGACGAGCGTTGATTTTCCCGCCCCGGGCGATCCCGTCAAGCCAATGATCTGGGCGGGACGTTTCCTGGGCATGCCATCGGTGGACCGACCCGCGTGAGCGAGACTGATGCCTCGGGCGAGCTGGGCCACCGGATGCTCCGAGACGTTTGATTCGTAGGGCGTCGAGGCTTCGCGCACCGATTCGACGATCTGCTGCATCGTGGTGCCGGTGTGGAAGATCTGGTTCACCCCCGAGTCGAGCAAGGTTTGCACGTCTTCCTGAGGGATGATGCCGCCCACGTTGACCGTCATGTCAGGTCGGCCCACCTTGGTGCATTCATCAAGCAGTCTCGGCACCAGCACGAGATGGGAATTGCTCATCATCGAGCAGGCGATGACGTCGGCGTCCTCATCCCGGGCGGAGATCGCCAACGATCGTGGCGTCTGCCAGAGACCCGAGTAAATGACGTGGATTCCGCTGTCGCGCAGGGCCCGGGCGATGAGCTTGACGCCCCGGTCGTGGCCATCGAGGCCCATCTTGCCCAGCAAGACGCGGGGCCGGTGGGTCAGGTCGCCGCAGCGATCGACTTTCACGATGGAAGTGGTGGGTTCGGTGGTAGGGCTGGCCATGGGAGGAACATGATAGCGGAATAAAGGGGGAAATCGCGAGGTGATTTCACTATGTTTCGCGGCGCGACTCCAGTGTAGCGGTCGAGCCCAGCTCGATGTTTCGAAGGTGATTGCTCGATCAGGAACTCTGAACATCCCCCCAGCGCGGTGCAGGGCACGCGCCGCTACACGATTGCTGAATTTGGGAAGTTCTTCAAGACGAGTCGAGTAACTTTGGCAGCCCTGGCATCGATGGGTGTCTCGCCATCTCTGGCAAAGACTCCGATGGCTTCGACAAGCCCCTGATACACATCTTCGAAAGTCGCTTCAGGATTTGCAGAAGCCGGGGGGTCGGGAAACCCCCAATGGCATGAGATTGGAGCCCCGGCACCAGTCCCCGGCCCCGGCCCCGGCCCGGGCCCGGGATGAAACACAGGGCAACTTTCCCTGGCTGCAGAAGCGCAGAGGGTCACCACAAGATCGAAGGTCTGGTCCTTGAATTCATCCCAGCTTTGCGATCGCCAGCGATCCGTGGGCAGTCCGTGTTGCTCCAGTGTCTTCAACGCCAGCGGATTGGGCTCCCCCTTGGGCTTGGATCCTGCAGAATGCGCCAGCAGCGTTTTACCAAACATCTCATTGGCGATCGCCTCGGCGAGAATCGACCGGGCGGAGTTGCCGGTGCAGAGGAAGAGGATGCGAATGGGGGCAAGGCTCATGGTCAGAATCGCTCCAACGAATCATACCCAATCGATTTCCCCCATTGCCAAGGATAATGAATCGTGCTCAGGGTTCCTCATCCCCGATCGGGGAAAGCAGGTCCTTCGTCCAAAGGATTTCATATTGCTTCAGCAACGCTTGCAACTCATCGGTGTCGGCGTAATCCATCGCCTTCTTGCCTTGTTTGTTTCTGATCCGAGGATCGGCGCCATGGTCGAGCAGGAAGCGGACCCGTTCGAGATTGTGCTCTATCACCTCGTTGATGAGCAGCGTGTTGCCTTTGGTCGGTATGACCGTGTTCACATCCGCATCGTGTTCGACCAGAAATTTCCACATCGCAGGGACGCTACGATTCGCCGGATGACACGACCAGAGCAGCGACGTGCCCCACATCGGTTGCGTCAAGGTGAAATCGGCCCCCTGATTCTCAAGAAACAGCAATGCCTCCTTATCTTCGAGCCATACTGCTTTGGACAACGCGCTGAAATCAATGATCGCCCCGGCGTCAAGCAGCATTTGTGCCAGTTCAAGATTCCGAGAGCTGATCAGTTTCCCCAATGGGCTTTGAAATCGAGCGGTTATCGTTCGCCCCGGATCGGCCCCCGCCTCCAGCAATCGTGCCAGGATCTGTTTGCGATTTTCAGTTTGGAGATCACGATTGCCCACCAGGATCAAAACCAATGACATTCCCCAGGGGGACACGAGTTTCGGGTCCGCTCCCAGACTGATCAGGGAGTCAATCATCGTGAGATCCCCGATCTTGACGGCCGCCCACAGAGGCTCCTGAAAACCCCCGATTTTCAGATTGACTGGAACACCATGATCGATCAACGCATACGCGAGATCGAGATGACGAGCGTACAGTGCGCATGTCAACGCATTGCCATTTTGTGAAACACTGGTTTTCTCTGCCCCAGATTCGAGCAGGTGCAGTACGACATCTTCATGGCCATGACTCGACGCCAGGATGAGCGGCGTATCATTCAGCATCCAACTTGAAGTAATCGAGAAATCGATATCAACCCCTTTGGCCAGCTCGGTTTTGACCTTGTCCAAATCGCCTTGTATCGATGCCCGGTGGATCGGTTCCATGACTCGACCCGCAACAAAACGCTCGATGAAAACGATCTCCCCCAACACGATCAAGATCAACAGCAGCACCGCGGGCCATCGCCAGGGAGGCGTGAAAAGGGTCGGTCGCTTGCCGATTTCCTGACCACATTCTGAGCATCGTTCGCTTGATGAACCGGACACGATGTAGCCGCACCAGGCGCAACGAGACTTGGGTCGCCTGCGCAACCAAAGATTGATACGCCAGACGTTGTGGAGGTTGAAGATCATCAACCAAATCAGACCCCAGAACGCCACATCAAGCAGCAGGTTGATGACGATGGGCCTGCGGGGAAGATATTCCAATCGATAGGCTCCCCCTCTGGGAAGTGGTCTATCGAATAACCCGTAAATCTCACCTTCAAATTGATGCCCAATATGATTGGCATATGGGTGCCTTCCAAAACCCTCAAAGGTCAGACAATAGAAGGGCCAGCCCGCCGCGACTTGGTATGAAAAGAGCCCGCGTTCGGTTGGCGTGGTTTTCATTCGGCTCCAGAAAGGTGGCTCAAGGACTGGATCCGTGTGCCAATACAACTGCGTCTCGTCATTGTCTCGCGCAACGGCCGTCGTCTCGATGGCCATGATTGCTTTGCCCCGGTGATAATCGCCCATTCCCATCGAGGGGGAGTGGGTAAACAATCCAAGATACAACGCGGCACACCACGCCACCGCAATGCTGGTCACCAGGCCCAAGGCCAGGAAAAGCAGGGTCGTGGAGACGACTCGCCTGGAAGGCCACAAGTTCATGGCGATTCCTCCGAAGCGGCTTCGCCATGTTCGAGTTCCCATTGCTCGATGGCGTCTTCGAGAATCCTGCGGATTTCCGAGTTGGTGGCGCGATTGACGATTGTACGACGCCGTCTTCCAACTTTCAGAGTAGGGTCAGCGCCATGCGAGATTAGAAATTGCACAAATCTCGCATTTAGAGGTGAGCCTATCACGTGATACAACACTGCTTCACCATGAGAAGCCCGGGCATTGATGTCGATCTCGAAATCAACCAGTTCCTGCCAGACGGATTCGGGAGTTTCCTTGCTCACGGCGAAGAACAACGTTTGACCAAAATGATTAACCTCAAGTGGATCGACGCCTTGCTCCAAATAGCGCCGATAGAGATCGAGTCGATTGTGGTTCAAGGCGGAGAACAGCGCCGAAAAATCAGGCTTAGCCCCTCGCTGCACAAGCAGTTCCACCGCCTCCCAGGCTTCGGCTCGAATCGCCGACGACAAGGGTGATTCATATTGCCCGAGACATCCGTTCACATCAGCTCCGCGATCGAGCAAACGTCTGATGAATGACAAGTCGGGTTCCAGTACGATGCCCGTAGAGCGATCGTAATTCATCCACATGGCTTGACCGAGAATCGACATACGATCCGAATGATTACTCCCGTTGACATCAGCGCCGAGTTCCAGCAGCCGATCGATGAATTCGGGAGACCGATGGGCCACGGCGACAAACAGGGGAGACCGGGCTTCAGGGGGGCCATTGATCTCGGCCCCTTGCTCCACCAGAAACTCAAAGAACTCACGATCATGGATCACGATCGCGCCGTTCAAGGCTGATTCACCGTAGCTCGATCGAAGGTTGACATTCGCTCCACGTTCGATCAACCGGCGCGCCAGGTCCAGATGTCGATACGTGATCGCAAGCTGCAGGGGCGGGCCTTCCCCCTTCGGGGGCTGGGCGTCGATGGGAAGTCCTTCATCCAGGAGACGATCGGCCATGTCATACCAGCCTTGCCGGGCGGCGATATGCAGCAACGATTCAGATCCGAATATCAACGAGTGGGGATCGACTCCCGCATCGAGCAATCGGGCAACCTGGGCTCGATGACCCTTGTCGGCCATGAGCTGGATCAACCAACTTCCGTTGAGATTCTTATCGTCATCGAGCAGGCCATGGTCGATCAGGAAATCAAGAGCTTGGACCAAGTCTTCATTGATGACAAAATCGATCCCAAGCATCATGCCATCTGCGTCCAGAATGCTTGCGCCGGAGTCGACCAATTCCTCCGCGATGTCATTCTGTTGACGATACAGTGCCAGGATTAAAGAAGTTACTTTGTGTTGCGTTCCGATTCTCACCTGGAAATCCAGATCCGCGCCTCTTCGAATCTCCTCGCGCACTCGATCATGATCGCCATTGAAAGCCGCTCGGTGCAACGCAGGCATCGGTTGGTCTTCCGAAAAGACGACCAGAAAGATGCTGAGTCCTAGCAACATCGCAAAGAAAGCAATCGAGGCCAGCGTCGTATTGGTCCTGATGATGCGCCAGGGGAGATTCCTGACATCGTTGCCGCATTCGGGACAGCGTCGTCCCGTGAGTCCTTCGCAGGCGTAACCACACTGAATGCAGCGATGCTTCAACTTGTATCGAAGCCCCCGATTGAATTGCCAAAGACTCGGCAGACAGAAGACGAATAGACTTACGACACCCCAGAATGCAACATTCATGATCAACCCGGGCCAGATCACCCGGCGGGGCAGTCGCTGGACGTTGTACCAGCCACTGACCCACGTGGTCGTCTCCAGCATGCCGTGGATTGCATCGCGATGACCGAAACGAGTGAAGTCCCAATCATCCACACCTTGTACATGCTCTGCACCCAGGCAATACATGGGCCAGCCCGTGGCGATCAACGCAACTCGTTGAGGAGGATCCTGTGGCGCATCGCCCAACAGACTCCAATGAAATGCATATTCAGGCCTGTAGAGACGCCACTCGTATATCCCATTTCTCAAACGGGGAATGCCCCGGGTCATCAACGCCCCAAAGGAACGGGTCTCGACCACACCCCTCGTATCGATCGGATTGGCGGCTTGGATGTGGATTGCCGCGCCCCACGCGACACCGACGCTGGTCACCAACCCCAACAGGCTGAAGATCAGAATCGTACCGGTCCATGAAAGCGCCGTCCGCGCCCGGTGTTTCATCGCAAGGCCCCTGATCAGCCCATACCCTACGATCCCACGGAACCGAAGCAAGTTTCAACCGGTGGAACGGGCATCTAGCCCATACAAAAAAGCAGACACGGGCTGGAAGCCCGTGCCACTATCAAGACTGCCTCAGCATCCGATACTCAATTCCCCAATCCCTATTGCCCAATCCCTTTTTCTTGCGGCTTCCGGATCGGCTGGCGAAGGATGGTCTTCAACTTCTCGGGGGGCGTCGTCTGGGGGTTGCTCAGGTAAATCTCGTGGTGCTTGCCATCGAGGACATAACCTTGGGCTTTTGCGAAATCGTGCATGCGATCGATGTTGGCCGGCTCCTCGCTATAGGGCCCCACGTGCAGCATCTGGACGCACGTGCCTTCCTCGATCGTCTCCAGCTTGATCCGCTCGTGGGGGGCTTTTTCATTGCGACCCTCGCATGCCTCGATCGCCTGGGCCAGGTTCTCCTTCGTGATGAACTTGGGCACCCTCATCAGCAACTTGAATCGCCATTGATCCCGGGGCAACTGACGAAACGACTCGGTGTCCTTCACGTCCGCCCACCACAGACCCTCGAGCGGGTTGACGCTGTAATTCTTCTTCGCCTGCGTCTGCTGCATCATCTTCATGGTGAAGGCCAGGGAATACAGCGCCCCGACGCTCTGTTGGAACGCTTCCCCCTCAGGAGCGCTCTGTCCTTCGATCGAGATGTAATGCGCCGGCCCGACTTCGATGATCGTCGGATCCTTGGGCTGCATATAT
>JAPULD010000008.1 GCA_027295365.1 Planctomycetota bacterium | reverse complement strand
GACCATGCGCTGTCTCACCGCGGACGGATCGATCTTCGTCCACCTCGATTGGCGAGAGAGTCACGCCGTCAAGCTCGCGCTCGACGACCTTCTCGGGTCCGATCGCTTCATGAACGAGATCATCTGGGCGTACGACTTCGGCGGCAGGTCGAAGTCCAAATGGTCGGCCAAGCACGACACGATCCTGTGGTACGCCCTGGACCCTTCAAACTATGTTTTCGACTTCGACGCGATGGACCGCATCCCCTACATGGCCCCGGGACTGGTGACGCCCGAGAAGGCGGCTCGGGGCAAAACCCCCACCGACGTCTGGTGGCACACCATCGTCCCGACCAATGGCAAGGAAAAGACGGGGTATCCCACGCAGAAACCATTGGGCGTGCTGGAGCGGATCATCAAGGTCCATACCGCCCCCGGCGACACTATTCTCGACTTCTTCGCCGGCTCCGGGACAACGGGCGAAGCCGCTGCGAAGCACGATCGCTCATTCATGCTGATCGACGAAAACCCCGAGGCGATCGAAGTGATGACTTCCCGACTGAATGAGTACGACGCTACAATCGAGCAGTACTCAACCCGGGAGACCCTTGCGGATGAATCCGAAATCGAAAGACAATCCGCCTGATAAACGATCATGGCCTTGCCCGGGTTGCGACTATGACCTTCATTCGCATGCGACTCGTGGAGTCGATCCGATCACATGCCCCGAATGCGGCTCATCAGTCTCGCTGGCGACCTTGAAGCAAGACCCGACCCGCCATCGCGTGATTTGGTATCTCGTGTTGGGCACCTTGCCGCTGCCTAGCAGTCTGATCCTGCTTGAGGTTCTTGAACTCGGGATGGGACGTGAAGCGATCTCGCTCTTCTTTTTCTTTCCCCTCATGGCGCTCGTGGCCGCCCCGGTGCTCTGGTTTGGCGTCGGCTGGGAGTGGGCAATGGAGGTACATGGTTTATTCCGATTCGCGGCTGGTTTCCTGACCATGGTCGTGGGCGTCACCATCAACAGCGCCATCGCCAAGTCGTTTTTGTTTTTCCTGATTTTCTGACGGACACGAAATGAATCCAACCGCAAAGGGACAACAATCGAAGGTCACGCTCGCCTGTCCGACTTGCCATTACGACCTGCGGGTCGCGTTCACGAAGAAACGATGGCGCACGACGTGCCCCGAATGTGGCGGCAAGTGCACCCGAAATCAAGCCCGGGTCATGGCCGATCCCGAGCGTCGCAGGCGGCTTTGGTTCTGGCTGGCGGTGCTTCCCGTTCCCGTGGGCACGCTGATAATCGCTCTGGCTGGTCACACGGTGTTCGACGACCCCGCGCGGCCGACGATCCTGTGGTCGCTGGCCATCGCCCAACTCGGGGCCTTTGGATATGGCTGGTTCGCCGATGATGAAGTTTCTCGGTTCGGCCGCTTGAAATCGGGGTTGGTCATGATGCTTTTCGGATTCATCGGAAACGTATGCCTCGTGCTCGTGTGCACATTTTTGTTCGGAATCCTGTTCGTGGAAAACTTGGTTCATTGAGATCGCTCAGCGGACCCTACGATCTTTCAACAAGGACACTCAACCCGGGAGGCGTTTGCGAATGCCAGAGGGCCAAGCAGAGAATCAGCCTGAAGATCGTGCGTTGCCTTGCCCGAATTGCGGCTACGACATGAGGGCTTCTTTCGTTGCCAACGATCAGCCTTGTCGATGTCCTGAGTGCGGAGTCAACATTGAGAAGGCATATCTGCGCGATCATGATTGGATCGTGTGGTTCTCCAAGCCACGATTGTGGTACCTGGCCTTGTTCGGTCCGGCGTTGGCCCTCAGTTTCTCGATACATCAGCTTGCGTTACTTGAACTCTGGCTTGGTCGAGGCTTGGAATCACCCATCATGTGGTTATTTGCAGCTTTTAGCCTGATCTGTCCCATCTATTACTATGCTCTCCTGCGATACGCCTACGCCAAATCGGGACGTCGAGTAGATTTGGCAGATGAATCGATCTTCTTTTTGAATACTATTCTTAGCCTGACCACGTGGGTGTTGCTGTATTTGTCCGTACCACCGATCGGATCGTGACCATCATGACTTTCAGGGAGACGCTTGCGGATGCCGAAAGACTCACCAGAGAATCAGTCTGACGAACAGCCCTGGCCCTGCCCGAAATGCGGCTACGACTTGCAGGCGTTGTTGGGTGAGGCCAAGAAGATTCGCACACGATGTCCGGAATGCGGCCTTATTTCATCTTCGTGGCTTATCAAGCGTCGTCGTGAGATGGCAGCGCCGGTCGGCGTTTGGTAGTGGTTTATTGCGAGCATGCCTGTCTTCTTCGCTTTGGCGCTATTGAAACTGTATACGACGACAAGTCTCGGCGTCGGCATCCAAGAACCGATTCAAGTCATGTTGTTGGTATTGATGTCGGTAGTGCCTGTACTGTGTGCACTGTACCGATTTCGTCATTATCAGAATTGGTCACGTCGACTCATCGCGGCCATTCCATTGACGTGCAACATCGTCTTGACGAATGTACTGGCATACGTCGTTCTCAGAGGTATATGGTTGATTCTGCAGTGGCAATGATCGGCAATCCTTTCGTCCAAACCCCGACATGCCCATTGCCAACATCGTTATGGCAGTCTTGATCCCACTCCCGATTCCCTCCTCCCCATTTCCCGCTATCATCTCCCCGCTGCGGTCACAGCACTGACCTTCATCCTTGATCGCACGACCGGCACGGTCGTGGCACAGATCGAAACCCGAAGGTCTTCATGTTCGAAAATCTCTCCGATCGTTTCAACGCCGCGTTCCGCAACCTTTCGGGGCGGGGTCGCATCTCCGAGGACAATGTCCAGGAAGCCATGCGCGAGGTGCGCACTGCCCTCCTCGAGGCCGATGTCCATCTCGACGTGGTCAAGGACTTCTGCGATCAGGTCGTGAAGGAAGCCATGGGGGCCGAGGTCACCCAGAGCCTCAAGCCGGGCCAGGAAATGATCGGCATCGTCCACCAGAAGCTCATCGAGCTCATGGGCCCCGTCGAGCCGGGCGTCATGTTCGTCGATCCGGGCCCCACCATCATCATGATGTGTGGTCTCCAGGGCTCGGGCAAGACCACCACCTGTGGCAAGATCGCCGCCTACCTCAAAACGCGAGGCAAGAACGTCATGGTCGTCGCGGCGGACCTCCAGCGACCCGCGGCGGTCGAACAGCTCAAGGTTGTCACCGAGCAGGTCGAGGCCGAGGCCAGGGGCAACGCGACTGTCAGCTTCTATGGAGAGCCCGACAAGTGCGCTGAATATGGGCAGGCCGTAGGCGTGGCGGTGGGCGTCTGCCAGAGGGCGCTCAAGGAGGCGAGAGCAAACAAGACGGATGTGTTGATCCTCGACACCGCGGGTCGTCTGCACATCAACGACGATCTGATGAAGGAACTCGAAGGCATCAATCGATCGATCAAGCCTCAACAGATTTATCTGGTGGTGGATTCGATGATCGGACAGGACGCCGTCAACAGCGCGAAGGCGTTCAACGAGCGTCTCGAAATCGATGGGGTGATCCTGACCAAGTTCGATTCGGACACCCGGGGCGGCGCGGCTCTCTCGGTCAAGCAGGTCACGGGAGCCCCCATCAAGTTCATCGGCACGGGCGAGCGGTTCGAGGCCCTCGAAGAGTTCCATCCCGAGCGGATGGCGGGACGCATCCTGGGCATGGGCGACGTGGTTTCGCTGGTGGAGAAGGCCCAGGAGGAAGTCAGCGAGGAAGAGGCGGAGGCCATGGCGGCCAAGATGGCCGAAGGTAAGCTGACGATGGACGACTTCCTCAAGCAGCTCAAGTCGATTCGGCGGATGGGCCCCATGAAACAGTTGCTAGGCATGCTGCCGGGCGTGGGCTCGGCCCTCAAGAATGTCGAGGTTGATGACAAGCAACTCGATCGGCTCGAAGGCATCGTCCACTCGATGACCAAGCCCGAACGCGAGGATGTCAAGCTCCTGACCAGGTCAAGGGTCAAGCGCGTTGCCAAGGGTTCGGGGAGCCAACCCGCCGATGTCAACAAGCTGACCAAGCAGTTCGACATGATGAGCAAGATGACCCAGCAAATGTCGTCCATGGGCCCGGGTGGCAAGATGAAGGCGATTCGCGAACTGCAGCGAACCGATCCCAACCTGGTCCCGGGCCTCAAGGGCATGCCCGGCATCGGTTCGGCCCGGGGCTCGACGAAGACCAAGAGCATCAAGTCGAGCTTCAAGAAGCGGAAGAAGGGAAAATGATTGAATGGTGGCACGGGCTTCCAGCCCGTGTGTATTTACATTGAACGGGCAAGATACCCGTTCCACCATACCCAAGACACATGTCCGACTGCCGCTTCATCCAAGTCACGGCCAACCGCCCCGGGGCGATCGCGATCATTCAGTTGGTGGGTGACGTGGAGCCGGTCCTCAAAGCGCTGACGGGTCGCGACGATTGGCCCTTGGGAAAAATGAAGCTGGTTGATCTCGCGGGAGTGGATCGGGGGCTGGCCGGGATCGTCGACAAAGGGGTGGCCCAGCTCATGCCTCATGGGGGGATGAGAGTGATGCAGAGATTGATCGGGGCCTTGCTTGAACTGGGATGCGAATCGGTGAGGGACACCGAGATTGATCCCATGAAGCTGTATCCCGAAGCTGAGGATGTGCAGGAAGCCCTCATGCTCCAGACTCTGGCCAGGGCTCGGAGTCCCCTGGCGATCGACCTATTGCTCGATCAGCCTGGCCGTTGGAGGAAGCGAAAAGGAACGTCAATCACCGAAGAGGATCGCGCACGATCGCAGCGGCTCAACCGCCTCATCGACCCGCCCTCGGTCGTGCTGGCGGGTCCACCCAACGTGGGCAAGAGCACGCTGAGCAACGCATTGCTTGGCCGGTCGATGTCAATCGCCCTGGACATGCCCGGCACGACGCGAGATTACACCACGGGTCGCATCGAGTTGGCGGGCCTCGTCGTCAACTGGTACGACACCCCCGGAATCAGGGAGTCGCGCGATCCGATCGAAAAACATTCCATTGAGATCGCGAGTCGGTTGATGGGCGAAGCGGATTACTTGATTGCCATCACGGATCACCAACATGAATGGCCATCGCTGAGTCGCGATCCCGATCTGAGAATCGCCAACAAATGGGATCTCGGGATTCGGGGCGATGCGGATCACAGCCTCAGCGCGATCTCGGGCGTCGGCATGGCCGAGTTCGTGATGATGGTGCGCGATGCGCTGGTGACGCCCGAGGATCTCGCCCATCCGGGGCCCTGGTTGTTCGATGATCGATTGCTCGACTTGTAGGGTCCGCTGTGCGGACCGCAGTAAGAATTGCTGTTAGAACA
>JAPULD010000079.1 GCA_027295365.1 Planctomycetota bacterium | reverse complement strand
GGCATCATCACGTCGAGCAACACCAGGTCGGGGCACTTCTCGTCGATCATCCGCACGGCTTCGATGCCATCGCTGGCCGTACTCAGCGCACAGGGCAGCTCCTCGAGATAGGCCTGCATCAATTCGAGATTCTGCACGTTGTCGTCCACGAGCAAAATGCTCGCTTTGGACAAGTCGATTGAATCTGGATCGCGTGGGCTGGTCAGGGGTTGACTCGTCAACGAAGGTTCCATCGTCATAAGAAGACTTTCGATGTTCACGTCGGCTCAAGCAGTTCGTTGAGGCGTCCCGCGAGTTCAATCAGCGGGGCCTCTCCCAATTCCGAGATCTGATTCCCTTGGATGATTCCTTGAAGACGTGATCGGAGGGCTTCCAGATCAGTGACCTCATCGACGTCATCCCAGATGGGTAGATCGGTCCGACTCAGACCCGATTCCCGGATCCGCTGACAGGTCTGATCGTACACAATATCCGAACCCCAGTCGATCATGCCCAGTATTCCCGCTTGGTGGCATCGAGACGCCAAAGCCCAATAGCCGCCATCTGGGGTGGGTCCGATCGCCACATCGGATCGATCCAGGGCATCACCGATTGCCCTGAGGCTCGCATGCGGGATATCGGGGCTGTCAATTCCGAAGAACACGATCGGACGGTTATTTCCGATGTGTTGCCAGACTCGTTCGAGTCGATCCCCCAGAGTTCCCGATCCTTGATTGATGACTGGGATTTCAGGCAGCCCGAGGGCCGATGTGATCGCATCACCTCTTCCATCGGGGCTGATGGCCAGAATGGTCTCGCCAAAAAGATCCCGAATTCTCACGAGAATGCATTTCAGCATGGCTTTTGCGACTTCTGAGGCGACTTCCGACGACAGACCCGACGCGATAAGTCGCGTCTTGACCTGACCAGGTATTGGCTCTTTGGCCATGATGACCGCGGTGATTTCCTGAAGATCGATGTGAGGACTCCTGATTCGATCAGACACGATTCTGGAAGGACTCTTGCAAAGGGAGTCTCTCAGTGCTCATTCCATCCTAGGAAAGCAAGGATTCATAGGTTACGATCGCCTACCATTGGCTTCAAATCGAGATCATGCAGGATCCTGAGTCATGACCACCCAAGACGATTCAAAGAGTTCACCCCTCCCTAATGCGACCGCATCTGGCTTGATGACAATGACATACGAACGAATGCCCTGGATTGACTGTTTCAACCAGCCATCAATAAAACAGCTGAAGAGCTCCCTTGGGGATGAGCCTTCAACGTTGTTTGACCTCGTCAATTCCAAACTCGCGAAGATCGAGGGGGTCACTCCTGATCTGAAATGGTTCGGGGATGGCTGGCATTGGACGGTGAGCTATTTCACGGGTCATGGGGAGGATCCCCTGGCCATCCTCATCCCCAATCCCGAGGATGTGCAACTGGCCATGCCCCTGGATCCGGAATTCCTGAAGTTGCTTCCGCAGGACCAGATCAAGAAAACCGTCCGCGACGGTCTTGAACTGGCCACCACGCCGTTCGATTCCAATTGGGCGGTCTGGTCGCTGGACAGCGCCGGTACGGTCAAGGAAATTCTCGACGTCATCAAATTGAAGCTGAAGTTTCTGATCGAAACCGCTCGCTGAACAAAGCCTTGATTTTCCGGATCTGAATCACGCGAATCTCAACGAGATTTATGCATCGGGCGTCACCCAACGCCCCGCGCGATAGATGCTTCGACTTGCATCGACCTCAAGCAGGATGTCCAGCCGCTGGGTATCGATCTCAATGAGTGGAACGCCATTCGTCAGCAACAGTTCGCTGTTCCATGAGCGATCGTGACCCGAAAGCAGGGCCCGTTCAATTTGCAACATCTTCGTCAGATTCGAATCCGACAACGATGGGCGAACTTGTCCTTTGTAGAGTTTGCAATCCTCGAGAAACCGATTGGCGCCTCCACGTAAAAGGGAATCCAACGATCGCAACAGGGCCATCGATTCCTCATCGCGAAGACGCGACAATGCCCTGGATCCGAGTCCTCGGCGATAGAAACTGAACGCCTCCGCGACGTTCAAGGCCACCAGTGGTTCGATCGTCGCCCGGGAATCGTCTCTCAGGAAATTGATCGTCGGGTATTCACCCCCCAGGAGGGTGGCCATGGCAATGAGTCGTCGCTTGAAATGGGGCTTGGATTCCATCGATGCAAGGGCGAGACACGCACTCTTTCCAAGTCTTGACGAATCAAGAACGCCGGCCAAGGCAAACAATTGTCTGGCCAGTTTGCGTTGAGACTCGTCAGTACCGAGATCGGCAACCTCTTCCGCCAACTCGAAATAGGCCATCGCATGATCGGGTCGCAACGCCTCAAGGTGAGCCGTCCAGTCAGGATCCACAGCCTGCCGATGATTCGAGGCTGTCTGTACATGCATCGCTCCACTCGCGGAGAGGAACGCCATCGCCAACAAGAAGCTCAGGAGCAATCGCCTCATGGTCCATCCCTCCCCGGTGCTGGACGCGTCTCCTGAATCAGGATCAACTCGTTGAGTTCCATCATGGCTCTTTCGTTCTCGATGGCCTGATCCAGGACATGGGTTGCTTGCAGTCGTTTCTGGGCCGCGTGCTTCAGAATCACAAGAACACGCTCCCGCTCGCTCGGATATTGGGCGGCAACCTCATACGCCAGCAGTTCCAGCCCTGCAATCTGTTGCGCCACGAAAAGTTGTATGGGGCCTTCGACCAGCTCAACTCTCGCGATCCACTGACGATGCAGCCCTGGTAGATCATCAGGTACCGGGGCGCTCGTCATCATGTGACCGGCTCGTCTCAATCGGGTTTCGACCAGCCATTGCCCAGCTTCCCCTGGTGAACCAGGTCTCGTCAGCCGTTCGGCGCCGGACTCGAGGGCCACGATTCGATTGAGATAGGTGTCGATGAGTTCCTGGGTCAGGACATCGGCGGCTCCTCGTCCACTTCGGCGGAGGAGCAAGGCATGGTCCAACAGCGCCATCCGGGCGGCGACAGTCCATTGCTGTGATCCGGGCGTGGGCAGGACTTTTCCCGTCAAGGTCGAAATGAATTCCGAAATATTGGCGTTCCGACTTGCATCGGGGAGTTGATCAAGCAAGGCCTGCATGACGGTCGGGCCAGTCGAAAAGCGTTGCAAGAGAACCCCCTGAGCCTGAGTTCGAATATCCTGAGGGACACCCCGAAAGACTTCCCGCACGAAAGTTTCAGCATCAACGGGCCCAAGATCCGTCCCCGCGGTGGAAGCCAGATTCGAAAGCATGTCCAGACGCAACTGGGTGTTCCTTCTTGCTTCCCGAAAGCTGGAGGACCAGACACCGTCGGGACCGATCGGCTGTCCGGGCTTGACGGATGGGACCTGAGAAGATCGCCAATTCCCCGATGTCCCCGAAAGACCGGGGCGATTGTCCTGATTCAATTCGACCAGAATTGCAGACGCCAACTCGGAGGATTCGCCGGCCAGCGCCGCTTCGCGATCGAAAAGTTGCGAAAACGACTCATTCAGCCTTGCGAAGCCCAGGAGCAGAATCATTTTCGATTCCATGTCATTGGGATGATGCTGATTCTGGAATCGGGTCACCAGTTCCAGCCAGGGTCGAGCTTCGGATTCGTTCAGGAGCGCATTGGCTCGCGCGACCGGTGAAACATTGTTCAAATCAAGGCCCGAAAACGGCCAAGCCTGACCGATCTTGTCGCGCATCCTCGCACGCATGAGATCATTGGCATTGTTGGGAATGATGAACGCTTCCGAAAACCACGCCACGTCGTTTCGTTCGTTCAACAGGCTCGTCAGGACCCAGAGATCCCTCGCCGACACGTTCGGGTCATCGAGGAGTTCGCTCCATGCCGTTTTTCTTTTCTCACCCCGCCATTCGATGAGGTCGATCAGTCTGCCCATGATGTTGACGCTGGGTCCTTCCCGGGCGAGGTCGACCCCGGTTCTCATCAGGTCACCCAACGTCGCGAACAACGCCAGATCGTGCGCCGACCCCGTGCCGAGTTCACGCTGCGAGGCCAACCAGAGTTCCCAGAAGTCATAGGCACGAGGCTCGTATTCCAGAAATTCAATCAATTGCCCCGCCGCATGATCCAGCCAGGCCCGGGCCACCAAGGTCGGATCATTGATAGAATCGAGTGAGCGACCCGGCAGCGTCACATCGAGCTGTCGCCTCGCTTGGTCGGTGACGACCGGAGCCATGTTTTTGAGGCTGACGATACGACCCAGAAGATAGGCTTTCCACGTTTCCCGCCATACGTCGATGGGCTCGGGCAACTTCCCGGTCATCGGCGTCAGGGATTGCAGAAGTCGATCACTGACGCTGGGGCGATCGGCGGCCTGGATCAACACTTCCAGCATCGATCGTACCGATGCACGTCGTGTCGATTCGTCCAGCAGGACCCAGCCGGTCGCGAACTGATCGATACTGTGATCCCAGTGTCGATAAACCGCCTCGGAAGGTTCATCGGCAACGGCAACTCGCCGTTCGATTTCATCGAAATCTTCCGGCAACGTCACACAGGCGTCCGCGGCATCGGCACCTTCGACGGGAAGACCGTTACCAAGAAATGTCGGTTTCGTGGTGAATCGCGCCGGCGTTCTGGCCAAGGCTTGCCCTGGATCGTCGCCTTCCGCCACTTGGTTCGTGGGTGTTTCGGGGATCTTCGTGTCGATACCCTGCACCACACTGTCCTTCACCCCTGGTTCCTGTTCGCGCAGACCACGCAAGGTGAATACGAGCGCCGTCAACAACACTGGAACCAGAATCAACGTGGCCAGGAGTGAAATCGTCAACGTATCCCATTGTTTACGGGCGAGTGGCTCCTGCTCGATCAACTCGGAACTCATGACCGTCTGCGATCTTGACGTCTGAATCGATCCGGAACTTTTCGCTCCGTCTCGATGACCATTGGTTTGGGGCGTCGTCATGCCCTGGGTGATCTCTTTCACCCCGATTCGTTGATGATGGGCTCTCGCGTAGTCGCTTAATCCCTTCACGACGGTGACCAATCCATCCGGCGTAACCTGATACGCATCGGCCAGTGAAACAAGCAGTGACCGACTGGTCGAATTCCAACCCCCGCATCCGACAAGCACGGCCAGGACATGTCGATCAAATGGAGTCAGCAACGCCGAAGAACTGAGCAATCGATGAGAAGTCTGTGCTGGTGAAGCGGGTCCCGAGGCTGGAACCAGTTTCGGCGTGGACAATGGCGAGGAAGACGGTGACTCTGCAGTTGGTGCGGACAACGAAACGGATGGAACGTTCGTCGCAGATTTCGTGGCTTTCTGAATCGCCACGAGGGTTTCTCGAAATGACTCGTCCTTGAGCAAACTCGCGGCGGCCCGGAGGGTCTGTCTCACGTCCTCGGCATCGATCTGCCCGGCATCGGGATGGGTGTCGATCCTCGCCATTCGATGGGCCAATGCGATGTCGATTGATTCAACGTCGCATGACTCGGCCTTGATGTCGAGCAGGCACATCGGATCGACGAATTCCATGACATTGAGGAATTTCTTGACATGGTCGTCCGGAATTCCCGTCGTGCCGGTGGTGGCCCGATTCTGTCGATACCGAGCCGCACTGGACAGCAGCTTGGCCGCCGACCGCAGACGCCGGCATACTGCCAACGCTTCGTTCGTGCCGTTCAAAGGATGATGATGTATTTCCATCAAGCGCTTCATGATCGCGATGTAGATGTCAGAAGGTTCTTGATTGGAGGCCCAAAGTCCGAGGAGTTCATGGGGAGGCGACGTATCGGGTAGACCCAGAATGTCATGGAAAGGATCGCGGCTCACGGATCACCCGCCTCATCGCCATGCTCGTTCAAGGCCGCTGGCTGTACCATTTGCAACCGAACTTCGAGCCCCTTGAGCCTCGCTCCCCATGGATCGGGACCATGCCCTGAATTGAGCAGGACATGCTGCTTCAATACCTCTTGAGCCAACGCGTATCGTTCGAGCTTGATAAGCATGTTAATCTGATGAAACTTGGACTCGAACCATGAATTGCTTCGCGCATCGGTGCCGGCCAGAAGAAGTCGCCAACAGTTGAGTGCCTGATCGTATTGGTCGAATTCCTCGGAGAGCAGAGCCGTCGCACGCAGAAATCCCGCATTATTGGGACGACTGCGTCTCAATTTTTCATACAGGGCCAGGGCGGCGCGCCCTCGCAATTCGTCACGCGTTTGATTCCAGAGCAACCAATCGGCCTCCGCCACTGTCGCGTGGTACGCGAGCACGGCCGGTCTCTCCAGCGCTTCATCATCCCCGGCCGTCTCGATGAGGATGCGACCCCCGAAACGATCGATGATCCGCAACAACGCAACATCAACTTCA
Organism: Planctomycetota bacterium; assembly: GCA_027295365.1. Classification (GTDB taxonomy): domain Bacteria; phylum Planctomycetota; class Phycisphaerae; order Phycisphaerales; family SM1A02; genus JADFSH01. The sequence goes on along the minus strand of JAPULD010000079.1, from coordinate 5,599 downwards.
TCGGCACTCGACAACTGTCGCCAGCGCCGATTGGCATCGTTGAACATCGCCCGGGAGGCAAGTCTGGACCAGATCGAAGATTCCTCGTTCTTCCACAGTTCATCCGCCAGCGCGCCGGCGTCAGCCAGATTTCCGTTCGACATCTGTTCAAGAAGCCGTCGATACGACAACTCATCGTGAAAGGGGGCCAGATCGGCCTCGTGTTCGTCTAGCAATTCGTCAAGCCATGCGAAGGTCTGCCGCGCCGCCTGCCGTCGCATCACACCGACGCTCAAGCTGATTTCCAGCAACATTCGGGCCCGGGTCACCATATCCTTCACATTCGGGGCATCGGCGGAGCCCAATCGGCGTAGATCGGCCTTCATCAATGGCAGCGTGATATCGACGAATCGCCTTCCATGGGCATATCGCAACTCGCCTTTGGACTCCCTGAACAATTGATACAGCACCTGCATCGCGCGCAGTCGAGCGGCGGGATACACTTCGCTGTTTTCAGGAATTTCCAATAAGGTCTCGACCACCTCCACGTCCGCGCGCCGACTTGCAAGAGCCCTCTTGAGCATGATCTTGGGGGTGTACTCGCTTGAGGGGTATTCGCGCAGGAAACGATTCATCAATCCATTCAATTCGGACATCAATTGATCGGTACGATCGTTGTGTGCAACCTTGTCGAGACAGACGATCGCCATCCACAGCGCCTCGGCGGCTTCGTCGTTACGGCCCATCTCCGAGGCCGCGAGGACGAACGAGTCCTTGGCGAGCAAGTAGTGGCCCTGAAAATAGTGGCAATAGCCGATCAGACGCCGGCAGGCCGCCGCGGCTTCGGAATACTGATCGACGTCGTTCTCACCTAAGGCGGCTTCAAGCGTCGTCGTCGCCTGCGCGTACTGTTCGTTCAAGGCGGGATTGGTCGTGGGACCGTCGCTTCCATGCTTGTTTCGAGTCTCGGAATAGGTCATGACGCCCCGGACGTAGCGTAACGCGAATCCTCGATCGCCCAACGAATCCGTCCCATAGCGTTGGGCCAGATCGAGCACTTGGTCGAGCGCATCGCGAGAAGCGAGTTCCGTCACCGCATATCGCACCAAGGCTTCGGCCTGTCGGTTGTTCGCGCCACGTTCCAATGCCTGAACCGCGATCAAACGAAGCCAGGGCGAAGGCATGCGACGATCAGATTTCAGAAACAGATCCAACTCTTCTCGTGCCCGGGTGAATTCATCCTGCTCAAGCCAAAGGGCAATCCTCCAGATCGGAGCCTCATCGCGCAATGGCTTGTACGTATTTTCATGATCGAGCAGTGAGATCCAGTTGACGGCCGTCGCCCCGGAGGAAGTGATCGACTTGCACAAGGCAATGCCGAGGATCGACCTGGCGATCGGCTCCAGCGAGCGCAAATCAACCGACACATCGTTGGGATCAGGATTGAACGTCTCCAGATCGAGCAACCCCGCGAACTGGCGGATGGCGATCATCGCGTTGTCTCGACGTTCATTCAGCCACGATTGATAGTACAGCGCCCAGGCGTAATAGAAGGTCGCTTCATCAAACCTCGCCCTCGCCCTTTCAATTTCGTTGAACAGGTTTGACGCGGCAAGGCTGGAGGCCCTGGCAAGACGACGCTCGAATTGCTCGATGTTCGTCTCAAGATGCTTCAGCAGGTTGTTGAACTTCGGGATGATCTCCGTCAGGATCTGGATCGCCTTTTCAATCTCCGCCTCGTCCGAGAGTCTCAGACGATGATCTTCGGCAATCCGCTCGGCGACCCGGAACGATCCTCGCAACAAAGCCAGTCGCAACGATCCCGCCTGCTGTTCAGGCAACGAATTCACCAGGGCGCGGCCCCGATCTTCAAGCTTCTTGCGTTGCCTCGGATCCTCGACCGAGGCCAGGAGATCCGCATAGAGATCGGCGAGCTGGCGCACCATGAGATCACGCTGCTCACCCTTCACTGCTGCCAGTTGCTGTTCCAAGTGAATGGCCAGCAGTGGTTTCAATCCCAACCTCTGCAGGTACGTCGCGACCTCATCGCCTCGCGCGGAGGCGACCAGAAGCAGGCACGCCAGAAAGGACAACAAGAAATTACTTCGCCGGCACATAGGTCACCTGATCAAAGCCCGCATCGCGGGCCGCCTGGATGGCCGCCACCGCGAATCCGACGGGAAGGTCATTGTGCACATGGATAAAGACGCCGGCGGTCTTTGGCAATCCCCCCAATGTCCTGGCAAGATCCTCCTTCGTTCGAAAGACGTTTGGCCCGAGTTGATAGCCCGGAGCGCCGTCAATGTTCATGACCTTGACGATCTGGGGTTGAAAGTCGGAGAGTTCCCCCGAGGCGCTTTCGCTTTCGGTCTGCAGCGTCGGGCTGAGCCGATCCTCCTGCTTGGCCAGCACCGTGGTCACCAGGAAATAGATGAGCAAGAGAAACGTCACGTCGATCATGCTCGCCAGATTGAGCGTGATGCGATCGGGTCGCCTTCGAGATGGCTTGACGCGAATTCGCATGGGACTATCGGGGGACCTCGGTGGCGAGACGCGCCGCACCGACCCCCAGCGTTTCCAGTCGATTGAGGATCTGGTTGAGCCGGCTCGTGTCGTTGTTCCGATCCGATCGAATCAACAGTTTGACCAACTTGGCGTCGCCTCCGTGGACGTTCTGAACCTCATCGCGAACCATCGCTTCGAGTTGATCCAGATCAAGGGTCTGCTCGTTGACGATGATGGATCCGTCGGCGAGCACGTTGATCACCAGCCCCGCTTCCTCGGCCTGTTGTTCCTGCTCCCCTGGTTCGAGTGGCAAGTCCATTTCCGCCCTCGTCGTTCGGGCGAATTGAGCCGCGACCATGAAGAAGATGATGAGCAGAAAGACCACGTCGATCATGGGTGTGATATCGACGATGAGCACTTTCTCTCGATTTCGAATGCCGCCAAATTTCATGCCTTGCCCCCTTCAGGCCCCGGCTGAGGGCGAGGACGTGGCGCGGGGGGAGCCAGTCGAGTTGGCGTGACCGGCGCGGGACGAGCCGGACCGGCGGATTCCAGGTACAGCACCAATCGTTCGATCTCGACGCTCGCCTCCGAGGCGATCGCGTCGATGCGGTTCCGGAAAAAAGTGAACAGCGCGATGGTGGGAATCGCCAGCACCAGTCCCATGAGGGTCGTCACCAGGGCCATGCTGATGCTGCTGGCCAACTCCTCATAGTTTGATCCGGCGCTCTTTGAGATCGACTCAAACGCGCCGACCATGCCCAGGACGGTGCCCAACAACCCCAGGAGGGGCGCGATGGAACCGATGAGGCCCAGGGCGTCGGTGGACCGATACAGCCTTGCGGTCTGGTCCTCCCCCGCCTCCTCGATGGCGTTCTTGATCTCGAACGCGCCGAAGGCGGACCTTTGGAAACGGGTCAGTCCCGCCGACATGATCCGGGTGAAATACGAATCGTGATCGGGGTCCAGACAGTATTCCAGAGCGCCGTTGACGTCATCCCGCGCCAGCATTTCCTCGACCTGATCGAGATGATCAGGAGGCAACAGGGCGCTGCGACGGATCTGCAGCAGATGCAACACGACCAAGGCCATGGCCCCGATGCTGAGGACGATGATGATGAATCCCACGGGGCCACCACTGCGGATCGTGTCGAACCACGACATGCCGCGTTCGGCGTCCTCGGTCTGGGCCAACAAGTACATCATCCCATCGATGCGGCTCATACATTCTCCTTTGACGAGTCTGACGGTTTCTGGTCTTCTTCGTTCATATACAATATCGGATGCCCCGGAAATCTTCGCTCAAGCTCAGCCCTGAGTATCGCCCCCTCTTCGCTTCGTCCTTCCCGCTCCAGTTCCTGGGCCATCCGCGCGGTGGCCAAGCCTGCGAGATAGGGCGTAATCCTCCCGAACCTCGCCGGTAAATGCGCCAAGCTTACGAGGCCTTTTTGCCGCTGATGTTCTCCCGATTCGGTGAGCAGCGAAATCCCGACCCGATATCGAATCCAGGATTCCGCCCAAGGCGGGATCTGCGGGATCTGCCTGAGGAGTCTCGTTCGAGCCGAGGTCTGCCGGTCGTCGTCGGGAGACATCGTCCCCAGCAAATCTTCCAGCAAGTCGAGTCCATCATGATTGGGCCAATGAGGCCATTCGTCATTTTCAAGGGCTGTCGCGCCACGGAGCGCCAATCGTGCCGAAAATCGATAGGTCTCGGCAATTGCTTTCAGAATTTCATCCCCTCGTGAATCGTAGGTGGAGAGGTCTCGTTGCATCTTGTCCAGGGCGACGAAATTTGCCCAGGCCGGCGCCAACTGAGGACAGAGCCCGAACACTTCCTCGTAGACCTCGATGAGTTGTGCATATCGATCTGTCTTGAATCCGGTCCGCCTCAAACGAACCATTTCCAAGAACGGAATCACCGCGGATTCCTGAGCGCCGCGTGCCAGTCGGCAACGCAATAGCCCTTCCGCCACGATCAAGGCGCATTCGTTGTCCTGCCCACGATAACGTTCAAAAAGTCTTTCAAAGAGCGGCTCGGCCAAAGTCGGATCTTGTCGTTGCAGACGCGAACGAGCCCTCCAGAGATCCTGTGCCAACTCTAGTCTTTGGGCCAGGAGATGGTCGCCCGTTTCCATTTCCACATCGCGAACGATGTCCCAGGGAATGACCTGCGAATCGCCATTGGCGATGCGAACGGTCACGCCTCCATCGTCCATGAACACGATCGGTACGGTTCGCGCCGGCTGCCCGTCGCGCATATGCACGACATCACCAAAGGCATGACCCGCGCTGCACAACAACCCCAGACAGATTGAGATGAAAGTGTCACGCATGATTATCTGCCGCTCGTCGGGACGAATCGGTACACGCCTCCCGATTGCGAGGCGATTTCCTTCAGCAAGGCCTGGCTACTCGGATCACCGAAGGCGATGGTGTTGACGACGACCCGTTTGCCTCGTCGATTGAAGGCGGCGATTTCTTCGGCGGAAAAGCCCGTGATTTCACCATCGGTGAGAAAAAATATCACATCGGGGCGGGTCTCCAGAGCGAAGATCCGTTCAAATGCATCCCTCGGTTGCGTCCCCCCCCCAGGATCAACCTCGTTGTTCAGCCAGCGGATCACCCGAGCCACGGTGGTTTTCTTGGCCCGCATCCAATCGTCCTGAAAATGAGGGGCCAGGACGCCCCCTGAAAACATCAGAATGTAAAAATGTGCGTAATCCGGCAAACTCTGGATCGACCTCGCCATTTCTCGTTTGGCGACCAGCATCTTCGTGCCATTTCCCATCGAGCCGGATTTATCCACGATATAGGCAAAGCGGGTTCCGCTGGAACTGACGCCAAAGAATGATGTGCCAGCGGTTCCACCCTCCAGTCCGAAATCCTCTCCCGATCCGGAGCCACCCAAGGTTGGCAAGGACCCGCTGGAGGCAAATTCCATTTCCACGGCAGGGATATCGGGGGAGAACTCGGCCGATTCCTCCGGCAAGGTTTCCAAATCCTGAATTGCATCAGTATCCAGCGAGTCAAACTCGGTCATTTCGAGCTGAGTCAACTCCTCTTCCTGAAGGATCGCAAACTCGTTTGATTCGAGTCCAAGCTCGCGCCGCACTTC
>JAPULD010000078.1 GCA_027295365.1 Planctomycetota bacterium | reverse complement strand
TCTTTGATGACGGGTAAAACAGGTGAATCCCATGGGTATGATCTCCAAAGCACTCGAGAATCGCCTCATCGCACAGGCCAAGGCCGGTGACGGTGATGCCATTGCAGCCCTGATTCGATCACATCAGGATGCCTTGTTTGCTTTCATCCTCCGTATGTCTCAGCGTCCCGATGTGGCGGAAGACATCGTCCAGGAGGCTTTTGTGAGGGTTCTCAAGAATATCGATCGCTTTGATGAGCGATTTCGATTCAGCACCTGGCTGTTCACCATCGCTCGAAGGCTCTATGTCAATGCAGCTCAGAAGCGACGTCCCGCCTACGACAGCGATATGGTGGCCGCTTCCGAGGGAAAGGCCAAGACTCCGGCGGGGCTGAACAGCCGTTGCGAATCCCTCGAAAACGCTCGTGACGTGATTGATAGTGCACTTTCATGTTTGAGCGAGCAGCAGCGAGAGATTATTCTTCTGTTTCATCAGCAGAATTGGCCGATCACTGAGATTGCCAACCATCTGAATATGCCCGAAGGCACCGTGAAGAGCCATCTGCATCGAGCCCGGAAACGAATGCGTCGCACGATTGAAGCCAATCGAACGATGACCCGACATGTGGAAGAAATCCTTGGATGAGATTCGACCCCGAGCATTTTGACGCTTCTACGACTGGATCAGACCAGTCTGAGCGGGACGTTCTGAATGATCTTCAGGACGAAAGATCCGATGCTCCGGACCTGACCAAATCGATTATGGGCCAATTGGGCTATATGCAGGCCACTGTGAATGCCAATCGCAAGGCGTTTTATCAGAGGTGGATGCATCGTGCGATCCTGGGGACTGCGGCCATGGTTGCCCTTGGCGTCGGCATCAAGCTCTTCAACATGAGTCCTGAGGCCCGACGACCGGCTGAAATCACCATTCATGAAGCACTGGTGAACGATATTCAGAATCATTCTGAGGGTCTGAGCCAGCTATTGCCCACGTTCCGCACGATCCCGACGACCCCGGAATCCCCGGAATCCCAGGAATCCGAAGTGAAACCAGAGGATTCTGAAGCTGTAGAAGCTTTCGAGACCAACGACGCAGAACTTCCTTATGAAGCCAAAGCACCATTTCGTTGGATTTGAGCTACATTAACGCCCCATGAACTTAGCGATCGTTTTACTGCTGGTCATGGCTCCGTTTGGAGCCCCCGAGACTCCCAGCGCGCCGCCTCAACAGCTCTTCGAGCATTCGCAGGTCGCGCCGGAAGATACGCTGTTCTATCTCCACATCTCTGACGTCGAGACGCTTCGAGGGCAGCTTGAAAACCTGCCCATTGCGGATTGGGCCGGGCAGTTCCTGCAAGCGGGTCAGGTCATCCATGCCTGGGGCAACATTGCGAATCTCGCGGGCGTCGATGCCCAGCGTCTGATGGACATGTTCATTGGCGACTCCCTGACCTTCATGATTCAAGGTGCAGGATCAGATCTGGAATGGGTCCTGATGACCCCGATGACGGATGAACGGGCCGGCGATCTGTTCCGAAAACTCAAGGTGAAAATCTACAGTTCGAAGAAGAAAGGGCTGACGTCCTGCATTCTTCCCGAGCATCGGCTCATGCTCATCCATTCCAACCAGGGAATGTTGTTCATCTGCCCCCAAAAGAAAATGGGATTGTTTACGGATGTTCACCGGCGGATTGAATCGCCGGAGAAGTATCAGACCTTGCACGATGAAAGTGTGGGGGAGGCCATCGCCAAACTCGCGCCGGGTCAGGCTGGCGTCTACATTCGTCATGAGGAACCCCTGGGCGGTTGGTCGGTGGCCTCACTTGATTTCCAGGGTACGCAATTGCGAATTCAGCACCGAGCCCGATTCGGTCGGGATGCGTTTTCGCGTCCCATCACCCAAAAGACAATCGACCCGTCGGTGATTCAGAATTTCAAGGATCATGCGCTGGTGGCGACGATCGAGCCCACCGATACGGGTGATGGCATGGTCGAGCTTTTTCTGCAGCAGATGCTGGGCAACCTCAGCCTGATCGGCGAAGACATTCGCAAGAATCTTGGCGACAAACGCGTGATGGTGCTGGGGGACGTGGAGGGACGGCTGCAGGATCAGGAAGTGGACATGCTGCTTCCGACCGGGGCCATCTGTCTGGAAGTGAAGAATGCGGAAATCGCCGAGAAGCAACTCGATGAGCATTTGATCAAGCTGTCGAAGAAGCTGAACAAGATGGGGCGGGATCTTGATGGCTTTTGCGTCGAGGTTCCCAATCGAAGGCAATTCATCCCGGGTGAGTCGCGAACCGTCGATCTCGATTCCTTCACGGACTGGGTCGGCAATGGATTTCCATTGTTGACCAACGTTGATCTCTGCTGGGTCACCGTTGAATCGGAGTATGGAACATATCTCGTGGTGGCCACTCACGAAGCGGCGCTCAAGGAATCTGAGAAGGCTTTGTGTCGGGCTCCCGTCGCCACCATAGCCAAAGGGAAATGGGCCAGTTGCGGGGTCGCCAACGGGCTTCGGCTCGGGCAGAACATCGACAGCCTCATCGATCATGCGGAACTGCTGGCCCTGGATGGCAAGTCCGAGGAACTCAAGTCCACGCTGAAGCTCATCGCTTCATTCGCGTATGGCATCGAGAACCTGACCTGGAAGCTCAAGCGACCCGGCAAGAACGAGATGGTGCTCGAGGTGGATATTGAACTGGCACCGCCGATCTCGGCCCAGGACGAGTGATCCTTTCTGCTCAACTCGGTAGGATCTCTTGCTACAAAGGGAGGTCCAATGAGCACAAACACATTTCGAGCGGACGTGCCCGGGGCCGATGGTGTCACGCCTCCAGACTTGTTTTTTGACCGAAGGCGATTCGTCAAGAGCGCGGCCATCGCTTCATTGATGTCGCCCATGATCTCGTGCGAATCCGAGAGCACGTCAGATCCATCATCGTCTGATTCCGATCCAACGCCACCGGGGGAACCGACGATCGTCGATCTCAGTCCATCTCGCCCAGGTGGACCTTTGGTGCTTCCCCTGTCATGGCCGGAAGGTTTTACGTTTCATAAAGACGAGTCGATCACGTTGCCCGAGGCTGTCGATCACACGCTGACGGATCGATTCGTGGCCGGGACGTACAACAACTACTACGAATTTCTCATGGGCCGGGCCGGACCGGTGTGGCTATACACCAGGAATTTCGAGGTCGAGCCTTGGCGCGTTGAAGTCAAAGGCGAGTGTCATTCACCCATGACATTCGACCTTGATGATCTGTTCCGATTCGAGCATGAGGAGCGGCTCTATCATTTTCGATGCGTCGAGCGGTGGGCGATGAACGTGCCCTGGGTAGGCTTCCCGTTGAGTCGATTGCTGGAGAAGGTGGACCCCACGAGCGATGCGAAGTTCGTGAGCTTTCACACGGCGCATCGACCCCGACAGATGCCGGGTCTTGCTCAGGCCGGGAGTTACCAGTTCCCGTATCACGAAGCCTTGCGGATAGACGAGGCGATGAATGAGTTGACGTTGCTAGCCACGGGCATCTATGGCGAACCCCTGCCCAAGCAGCACGGCGCGCCGATTCGGCTCGTCGTGCCCTGGAAGTACGGCTACAAGAGCCCCAAGTCGATCGTCTCCATCGAACTGCATCGCGAGCAGCCCGAGACATTCTGGGCATCGGGAGCACAGAAGCACGAATATGGCTTCCTCTCCAATGTCAATCCCAATATCCCGCACCCACGCTGGAGTCAGGCGAAGTCGGTCTGGGCCAAGGCGGAAACATGGTTCGACACGCCCATCTTCAACGGGTACGAGAAATACGTTGCATCGATGTATCCAGATGAGCCACGCACGCCCCAGGCATCGCTCCAGAAAGGCGACATTGCAAGATGACCACGCTCAAATCCGCGTATAAGCTGCCGAGCCCTATGAATTCGAGCAAGGGACAACGACCCGTCGATAAGCTCAAAGACCATGCCAGTGATCGTGCAAAAATTTGGAGGCACCTCCCTCGCGGATACTTCGCGCCTTATGCACTGCGCGAAGCGGGCGGTCGAGGCGCATCGGCTTGGTCAAGGTGTCGTGGTCGTCGTCTCGGCGATGGGCCAGACGACCGACGAACTGGTCGAGCGAGCACGGCAGATCACCTCGAATCCTTCCACGCGCGAACTTGATCTGCTGCTTTCCACGGGTGAGCAGATTTCATCGGCCCTGATGACCATGGCCATTCAAGCTCTAGGCGCCGAGGCGATCAGTTTCACCTCGCATCATCTTGGCATCATCACCGACCCCGTCCATTGTTCGGCTCGAATCCGGAGCATTGACAGACAACGAATCGGTGAGCAACTCGAGTTCGGTCGCATTGTCGTCGCCGCGGGTTTTCAGGGGGTGACGGAAGATGGACAGGTCACCACGTTGGGGCGGGGGGGATCGGACTTGACGGCCGTCGCCTTGGCCGCGGCCCTTGGCGTCTGTGACGATTCCGGAGCCTGCGAGATCT
>JAPULD010000077.1 GCA_027295365.1 Planctomycetota bacterium | reverse complement strand
TCGTTTCGCCCAGGAAGTGCAACTGCTGGCCCGCCTCCGACATCCCTGCATCGCTCAGATCTATGAGGCAGGCTCGCACGACTTTGGCGACGGTTCCCGTCCCTGGTTCGCGATGGAATACATCAATGGACCACCCATCACGGAATTCGTTCGCCAACATCATCTCGAGACCGCCGAACGCCTTCGACTCATGATCAGCGTCTGCGATGCGGTGCAACACGCTCATCAGCGGGGCGTGATCCATCGCGACCTCAAGCCGGGTAACATCCTGGTCAGCGACGATGCGGGTGTCGACCTCAGCGATTCGACATTTCAGGTCGACGCGCGGCTCGATTCGCGTCCCAAGGTGCTCGATTTCGGCATCGCCCGGGCCACGGATCGAGAACTGGGCCACTCCACCATGCACACCCAGACGGGGCAACTGCTCGGCACGCTGCCCTATATGAGCCCGGAACAGGTCGGTGACGATTCGACGGATCTGGACGTACGCAGCGACGTCTACGCCCTTGGCGTAATCCTCTACGAAGTGCTGACGGACCGGCTTCCGTACGATGTGAAAGACCGTCCGATCGCCTCGGTCGCTCGAATCATTGCGGAAATCGAGCCCCCGCCACTCAGTTCGGTTGACAAATCCCTACGTGGCGATCTTGAGCAGATCGTTCGCAAGTCGTTGGCTAAGGACAAGCGAGAACGCTATCAGAGCGCTTCCGCCCTTGCGGACGACCTGCTTCGATTTCTCAATGACGAACCCATCCTGGCCCGTGCCCCCAGCGCGTGGTACCAATGCCGCAAATTCGCCAAACGGAATCGCATGCTCGTGAGCAGCGCCGTCATCCTGCTCGTGGTGTTGATCGCCTCGTCAATAATTTCAACTTCTCTTTATGTTCGAGCCGAGCGGGAGGCGAGGGCCAAGGAAGACCAAATTGTCGAGACCCAATGGGAGGCTTACATCGCCAACATCGCGGCAGCCCACAGCGCCATTCGTGAAGGACGGGCCGCCGACGCTCGTCATTTTCTCGAACTCGCACCGGTCCATCGACGAGGCTGGGAATGGCGTCACCTCAACGGCCTGCTGGACCGCGCCACGCTTACGATCCGAGGACGCGCCTACATCGAGGATGCCATCTTCTCGCGGGATGAAAGGGCCATCATCACGGGTGACGACGATGGTCATCTCCACCGGTATGACGCGAAGACCGGTGAGTTGTTGTCGATGCATGAGACAGCACATGGCCATTGGATTCACGATCTCGATCTGCATCCGACGCTGCCGCGCTTCGCCGTCGCCTCCTCCGACCGGATGATCGGAATCTACGACGCCCAGACGCTTGAATTGATCAACCGACTCGGGCCCATGGAGACGCCATTGCGAACGGTCGTCTGGAGTCGGGACGGTGAATCGATCTACTGCGGATTGATAAATGGCCGCATCCTCAAGCTCGATCCGAGCGATGGTCGAATCGAACAAGCTCTGACGGGCCACGAATACATCATCGAAAAACTTGCCATCTCCGCCGACGGCGAAACCCTTGTCTCAGGTTCCGGAGACCTGACCATCCGGATCTGGGACACTCGGACCGGTCTACAACGGATGCAATTCAAAACGGATTCCGGCATCTACAGCGTCAGTCTCTCGCCCGACGACCGTTTGATCGCCTGCACGACCATCAGCGGCTACGTCAGCGTCTTCGATCTTGAGAAGGCGATGCGAATCGCGCATTGGCGGGGGGACTTGGATCGCGTCATCAGCGTCGCCTTCAGCCCCGACGGATCCATGCTCGCCACTGGCAGCCAGACTTCGCGGTTAAGGCTCTGGGAGACGGATTCCTGGCGGATGGTCACGGAATTGGTGGGACATTCCGGCCCCGTCCGTTCCCTGAACTACAGCGCCGACGGGAAACGACTCGTCTCGGCCTCCAACGACGAGACGGCGAGGATCTGGGATCTCTATGAAATCGGCGTGGATGTCATTCACGATCACGATGCGTGGGTGTATGGCCTCCAGGTCAGCGCCGACGGCACACGGGTGGCCTCTTCGGCAGGCCACAGCCCGAATGCGGACGGAACCGTGCGAATCTTTGATCTTCAAGACGGCACAGAATTGCATCGGCTTGAATCCGATGGACGAGCCGGCACCATCATTTTTCATATCGCCGCCAACGACGATCTGTCCACCATCGTCTCCCACTTCAGATCAAAGATCCGTCTCTGGAGGCCGGCATCCGATGCGCTTCTCGAATTCGATTTCGAATACAACTCGCTGTCGTCGGCCATGACGTCCGACGGGCGGACCGCAGCCGTCACCATGTGGGAGGCACCCCGGATCCAGATGTTCGATCTCGTTACGGACGAACGCACGAATGTGCTCGACGCGGGCGACGTCCTTGGCGCGGAGACGGGCTTTTCAGACGTCGCGTTCACGCCAACCGATGACCGATTGGTGGCCGTTTCAAGCGACGCCCAGAAGATCGTGATCTGGTCCTGGCCCGAGGGCCGCATCGAACGGGTCCATGCCGTTCACGACATCCCGGACGATCCGGTTCGCCACACCATCGCGTTCTCGAGTGATGGACGATCTGTGGCGATGGCCGGAAAGGGTCGCATCGACCTGTTCGAGTTCGAGTCATGGACATTCGTCGCGTCGCTGCCGTTCACGGCACGATCGGCGACGCCAAGATTCAGCCCCGACGGCACTCGATTGTTCGCCGGCTGCTACGACGGCGCCATCCGGATCTGGGATCTGCCTAGTCGGCGGCTGGTCGGCACGCTCTACGTCCATCCGTCGGACATCCTCGATCTCGACATCTCGGCTGACGGCACGACTATCGTCACTGGGGCCACCGACACGACGATTCGGGTGCTGCGAGCACCGCCCGGATCGGCGTCTGCGTCGCTGCCTGAGTAAAACTCCCAGCGACGCGCAGAGCCAGTCATTCGTCCGCATCGGCAACGCCACTGGCGTCATCCTCAATCCTCCGGAATTGGCTCAATTCAATGCTTCCCAACCATCAGAACTCATGGATCGCTCTTTGAAGGTAGTTGGGCATACGTCAAATCGTTTAAAAAGATTGTCGCGCGGGGAATCGGGAATTCTCCCATGAAATGACGGTGCCATGAGTATTTTTAATCAATGGCGACTGCACGACCCACTGAATCGTCTGCAGGAGTTAGACCGTTAGTTGCATGAGTCTAAGGCGCTTACCCACAGCTGGTGGTCGCTTTGGCCATCGCCGTGGCTAACCACTAACCCTGAGTCTCGACCCGGGGCAGTTCGTCCTCGCGGCCCGGTCGATTGAGGTGCATGGACTTGATGACCCCTGCCTCGTCCTCGACGAAGGACACGTAGACGTTGGGGACTTCGGCAAAGTACCAACGGCCCTCATCATCAGGCGGGTTCAGGTCATAGACGCTGCCTTGGGGTGACTTGATGGCCAGACGTCCGTCGTCAATGAAGATCGTGTAAAGCTCTCCGATGACTGGTTCATGATCGGCCCGGTAGCTTCCCAATTGCCGGGCATACTTCTTCCTTGCCGCTTTGTTGTCCGCCTCGACCTGTTCCGGCGTGCGCAACAGTCGAATGACTTTGGCGGGCCGTACGTACACCGATTCGTTCACTTCATCGAAAACGACCCGATCGACGTAATAGACTTCCTCGGCCCCGGTGTCGGGAATAAGCACCGTGGTTTTCCCGGCAATCATCACATCGCCAAACGATTGATAGTCGTCGTACATGACCATCGACTCCTTGTCTCCGACATGACCCGCCAGAAGACCTGTCTCTTGATCGAAATACAACGTCCGCGCACGCCCGCTGGTCGTGATGGTCTCGACGATCCAGCAGGCTCGATCGCCAAACTCACCCACCTCAGCCGTTCGGGCCGAGCGGTAGGCTTTCTCGTACTCCAGCGGACCGTGGAATCGAGCGACGCTCTTCAATTCGACGAGTTCATCACCCTCGTAGATTTTATCACCATAAAAAGCGTCGAGTTGCCAGCCGATCTCGCCGTCATAGGCGCGATAGATCACGCCCGCCATGGGAACGTCGTAGGCAAGTAGCCATTTGTCGGGGGCCATCCGGTCGATCGTCATGGTGGTTCGGGTAATACCCGCTCCCGTGATCTCGATCGATCCTTCCACGTGCATTGATTGATGCGAACGCCAGGCATTCTCACCCCCACTTGCCTCAACGTGTCGGGCAAACAATTCCAAAGCCTCTGGCAAGCTATCAATTTTATCGGTGTTTTTCGATGCCGTGAGCGTCTGCGTTCCGGGTCGATGATCTCGACAGACCAGATGGCCAAGACTGTTGCGGCAATAGATTCGTCCATCGTTCAACACCGGAGTCGTCCAGTAGACCCCGCCTTCGAGGATGCGCTCCCGGGACAATTCCGTAAATTCGTCGGGCGTCGCCTCGGCGACGATCAACTCCCCCTTGGAACTGAGAATGATCAGGCGGCCATCGGCGAGCGAAAGCGTCCCCATTCCCAGGCCACGCTTGCGCCACATTTCGTTTCCTTCCATGTCGAGGCATTTGAGCATCGACTCATCAAAACCGTACAAATGATCCTCCCAGAGAATGCAATCGCCGATCTTGTTGCGCAGTCGTTTGTTTTTCCAGAGGGTATGGATCTCATCATTATCGACTTCAAGAAGCGCACACCCAAGGCTGTACGCCGTCGAAATAAAGATACGCTGTCCCATGACGAGTGGGGTAGCAATGCTGGCCCCACCACCCTCGGGCTTCCATGGGTATTCGTGCAGAGCCTCTCCCGTCTCGCAATCGAGTACGAGCAGGAATCCCGCCGCGAGAACTGCGATGCATTGTGACCCATCGATCGTGATCGGTGCGGCATTCGTGTAGCTGCCATCGCCATAATTCCTGGTTCGCCAGAGGACATCGCCATTGGACTTGTCCACAGCAATCGTCTGCCCCCCCATGGTCACATAAAGGCGATCGCCCAACGAGAGAGGCGAAGCACAGAACCCGTGATAGCTCACCTCAAGGTTCAGTTCCTGTCGGTAAGTCCGCTCCCAGACGATCTCCCCATCGTCCATGCGACGACAATAAAACTGTCCATATCGATTCAATGTATAGAGGACATCGCCATCGATGGTGGGTGTGGAGAGCGTCCCCCCGCCGTGAAAATTGGCCAGATGATCCGCACCGAATCGATGCGACCAGAGTTCTTCCCCCGTTTCTGCATCAAGACACCAGATCACGTCTTCCTCGGCTTCGAGATCGTATCCAAGCGAGACCAAACGTCCCTGGGCGATGACACTGCCTGAATAGCCCAACCCCAGTTGTTTCTCCCAGAGCGGGGCGGACTGTCCCACAGAATCCCACTCACTCTCACGGGTAATGCCGTTTCGATCGGGTCCCCTCCACTGGGGCCAGTCAGAGGCTTTCTGGACGACCGGCGCCGAGGAGAGCAAAGTGAGTACAAGCGTCGAGGCAAGAATCATGGCGGCTCCATCCGGGGGGCGAGTGGATCAGAAGGCTGATCGGACTGGGCAAGTAGGTGAAGAGTCTTCCTCACGTGTCGCAAAGAGGCTCTCGTACAGATTCTACAGAGAATAGTAAGACGAGGCTGCACGTGAATTGAAAGTCGCATGATTGACCCTCGGAGACGCTCGATATTCAAGCCACACCATGATCGTCCTTGATATGCTCTTCCATCATGACATCGACTCGTTCAAGTTGCGGCACGTTCACCCTGCCCGGTGAGTATTACACATCAAAGGACATCCATGAACGTGAGCGGAAGCGTATTTTTGGCCTCCGCTGGCAATACGCGGGACACGTGGGATCACTGCCCAAGCCGGGCGATTACTTTCTTGCCGAGGTCAATGGGGAGAGCCTCATCATCGTGCGAGGCCAGGATGAGAAGATTCGAGCGTTCTACAACGTGTGCCGACATCGGGGCACCCGATTGTGTTCCGAGGCCACGGGTGCCTTCGGCAAGCACATCGTCTGCCCCTATCACGCCTGGGCCTACGACTTGAAGGGCAATCTTGCCGCCGCTCCGATCATGAGTGAAGTCGAGGGATTCGATCCCGAGTCGTATCCCCTGCATCCCGTGTCGGTCGGCTTCTGGGAAGGTCTCATCTTCGTGAATCTGAGCGAGCAGGCCGAACTTTTTGAGGAGGCGATCGCCCCGGTGCTCGGCAAATTCAGCGAGTGGAATCTCGAGTCCCTCGTGTCGGTCCATCAGACTCGCTACGAGGTCAAGGCGAATTGGAAGCTGATGGTGCAGAACTATTCGGAGTGCTATCACTGCCCTTCTTTGCACCCCCAACTCAACAAGCTGACTCCTTTTCGCGACTCGATCAACGACCTTGAGGCGGGCGCCATCCTGGGCGGACCGATGAAGCTCTCTTCGGGTTCCCAAAGCATGACGATGGATGGCCGGACATGCGCAGCGCCCTTTGGACATCTTGAGGGCGACGATCTGAATCTCGTGCACTACTACGTGTTCTTTCCCTCGATGTTCCTGAGCCTCATGCCTGACTACGTCCTGATCCATCGGGCCTTGCCACGTTCCCCCAACCTGACCACGATCATCTGCGACTGGTTCTTCTCGCCCGAGGCGATCGCTCAGCCCGACTTCGACCCATCATCCGCGGTGGATTTCTGGGACATGACCAATCGCCAGGACTGGCATATCTGCGAGCAATCCCAACTCGGCATTGAGTCACGAGCCTACCAACCCGGTCCTTATGCAAACCTGGAAAGTATGTTGGCGGCGTTGGATCGAGAGTATCTCGCCGCGATGGATCAGGTCATGCCGTAAAAGAGACCTCATCGATCAATTCTGGCTATTTCCCCGGGATCGTCTCTTGGCCGGTGAATTCGACACGGACATCAGCGATATTTTTCTTTGATTTCCTCGGTTTCCACCAAGGGGTGTGGTCGCGAATCCGGTGTTCACTATTGAGATCGTGTCGGGAATGACACGTCTCTTGAGTATCGATCAGGCCCATGGAAGGGTCCGTTCCGATCTCGATTGAAAGGAACACCATGAACAAGAGAATCACCACGATCGCGATGGCCTTGTTTGGCCTGACCACGATCTCCACCGAGGCCGCGACATACACCGTGATCAACACCAACGACAGCGGTGCCGGGTCTTTGCGGCAGGCGATCAACGACGCCAATGCGAATCCCGGGACGGACTTTATTCACTTCAACATTCCCGGAGCGGGCACCCACACGATCTTCCCAATGTCGCCATTGCCATGGCTCATTGGCGTAGCGTCCGTGGACGGCGCCTCTCAGCCTGGTTATGCGGGCACACCGCTCATCGAAATTGGCGGCGACTTCGCCGGGGTCGGGGCGGTTGGGCTCCAGATCTTCAACAACTCATCCCAGGTCCGAGGGTTGACCATCAACGGTTTCAGCAGCCACGGCATCCGGATCTCGGGCTCGGGCGGCGTGACCATCGTCGGCTGCTGGATCGGAATCAACAAGTTTGGCACCGTCTCCCCCACGTACCCCAACGGTGGCGATGGCGTCTTCATCGACAACTCCCCCGACAACAATATCGGGGGCACGGCCGCCACTCTGCGCAACGTCATTTCCGGCAACAACGGTCACGGCGTGCGCATCCTCGGGGCCTCGGCAATAAACAACGTCATCGAGAACAACTACATCGGCCTCGACGTGGGCGACACGGCCAAGCTGTCCAATGGCGGCCAGGGCCTTCGCATCGAGGCGGCCCCGAGCAATACGATCGGCGGCTCGACCGCTGCGCGCAACATCATCTCCGGCAACAGCGACAACAACATCCTGCTCCTGAACTGTCCCGCCCCCGGTAACGTGATCCGAGGCAACTACATCGGCACCAACGCCGCGGGCAGCCTCGTACGCGGCAGCGGCGGTCCCGGCACCTCAGGCATCGAAGTGAATAACTCGCCTTTCACCGCAATCGGCAACGCAGCGCTCGGAGCGGGAAACCTCATCTCCGGAAACGGCAGCCACGGAATTGAAGTCCTCTCGGGCTCCGACGGCACCACCATTCACAACAACATCATCGGTCCCAACGCCACGGAGACCGTCGGATTTTACAAGCACAGTGGCGGGGCCGTCCGGCTGGTCAACGTGTGCGGCGTGAGCGTCGGGGGTACGTTCGGGCAGGGCAACATTATTTCCGGAAACTCCAGCGAGGCTGTCGAAGTCGACGGAACATCAGGATCAGTATGCGGCGTCCCCAATGTCATTGCCCGCAATCTCGTCGGCATCGTCTCCAGTGGCGCGGCCATGATGAACAACGGCCATGGCATCATCGTCAAAGACCAGTCGAACCAGATCATCGAGGCGAACTGGGTCGCTAACAACGGGCTGGTCGGGATCATCGTCTTCAGCAATCCTCCCGTCGGGCCGCACGCGACGCAGATCTTCATCACGCGCAACCTGATCTACGACAATGGCAGGATCGGCATCGATCTCAATGAGGCGACCAGCGGTTCGCCCGACGGCGTTACCCTCAACGACGCCGGCGATGTCGACACCGGCGCAAACAATGTCCAGAACTTCCCGGTCCTCACTTCGTCCAGCGGCAACTCGGTCAATACCCTGAACGTCATCGGGACACTCAACAGCCTGCCCTTTAGGTCGTATCACATCGAATTGTTCGGCAACGACACCTGCGACCCCACCGGATACGGTGAGGGCAAGTACTACCTCGGCTTCTTCGACGTCATCACCGGCGCGACCGGCGACAACAACTTCAACGTCATCGTGGCCACCGTCCGTCCCTTCGCCTCCGACTGGCTGCTCACCGCCACCGCGACCGACAACGTCACCAACGACACATCCGAGTTTTCCGCCTGTATCAGCATCGAATCGGACTTCTGCGGCCCCGGCAACGGTAGCTGCTACGCCGCGGCCGGCAATTTGACGCCCGGCTGCGACAACGGCGACTGCTGCAATCTCGTCTGCGATGTGGATCCCTTCTGCTGCGATACCGCGTGGGACGCCACCTGCGCCACGATCGCGATTGAAATCTGCACCAATGGCGGCACCGAGAATTCGGGTGACTGCTTCACCAACAATCCTTCACCCGGTTGCTACGACCTCGCTTGCGTGCAGACGATCTGCGAAGTCGATCCCTTCTGCTGCGACGTCCAATGGGACCAAGTCTGCGCGACTCAGGCGCTGACCATGTGCGCCGCGCCCTGCCCGGGCGACATCCCATTCGTCACGCCGGGCGTCGTGGACGTTGAAGACCTGCTATTCCTGCTCGCGGCCTGGGGTGAGACGGGGCCGCCCCGTCCCCGCGCCGACCTGGATCCCCCCCCTACCGGGAACAACATCGTCAACGTGGAAGACCTGCTCGCCCTTCTCGCGGCATGGGGACCGTGTACGTGATCTGCTCGTGTTGGGGGCCGGGATGACCACGTACCAGCGTGTTTGTCCTGGCCACCTTGTCTCAACGTGCAAAAAAGGGGATTCGCTAGAAAAGCATATTTTCAATTGAGGATTTCTGAACGGGTTCCTGTGTATCTGATTGGAAGCCCCTTGCAGAAGGACTCTGTCATGCACAAGCAAATCCTTGCGATCACGCTCGCCACGCTTTGTCTCATCCATTATCACAGCGAGGCGGCCACCTACACCGTGATCAACACCAACAATCTCGGGATCGGATCGCTGAGGCAGGCCATTCTCAGTGCCAATGCAAATCCCGGTTCGGATTCAATTGTGTTCAACATTACCGGGGCCGGCGTGCACAGCATCGTGCTGCTGTCTCCACTGCCCGCGCTGACGGACACCGTTTTCATTGAAGGTTCAACGCAAGCGGGATGGGTCGCGGGTCAACCCGTGATCGAACTGGTCGGCAACGTCGCAGGCTTCGGCGTCAACGGTTTCGAGGTCGCGACGCCCTCTCAGATCAAGCACCTCCTGATCAATGGATTCGACGGCCACGGTATCCACATCAGCGGCACTGGCGGTGCATTCGTCGTCGGATGCTCCATCGGCCTCAATAGCGACGGCGTTTCGGCCACCAATGGAAATGACGGAGCTGGCATATTCATCGACAACGTCGCGAACAACTTCATCGGCGGTGCGGGCGCAACCCTGCGTAACATCGTTTCCGGCAACGCCGGGGCCGGCATTCTGATCCAGGGTTCCGCCGCGACCGGCAACGAGATTCGAGGCAACTACATCGGCACCGACTTCACCGGCATGACCGCCATTCCGAATGGCAACACCGGGGTCACGCTCAGCGGCTGCAACTTGAACAAGGTCGGTTTGCCCATGGCCGGTCAGGGCAACGTCATCTCGGGCAACTCCATGGCCAACGTGGTGATCGTGTTCGCTACGGGACCGGACAACCTCGTCCAAAACAACCTCATCGGTCTCAACGCGACCGGCGACGCCGTGGTTTCGGGCTCCTTCACCCCCACGGGCATCCGCCTCGCCTCCTCGGTCGGCGCCACGATCGGCGGATCGGTCCCCTTGACCCGCAACGTCGTCGCCGGACACCTCAACGAGGGCATCAAGGTCATCAACAACCTCTGGTATTTGCGGATCGAGGGCAATTACATTGGGACGGATGCTTCGGGACAGGTCACGCTTGGTGGTCACAGCATGGCCGGCATTCTGCTGACTTCCGCTTACTGCGCCTTCATTGGAGGCGACACGCCCGCAATGGGCAACGTCATATCGGGCAACCAGGGAGACGGGATTCGCATCGACGTGACACCGGCCGCAACCCGGCAACCGGCGCGCGCGGCGGGTTGTGGAGAAATCGTCTCGATTCACCACAATCTCATCGGGATCGCGGCTGACGGGGTGACCGCCCTCGGCAACGGTGGCCACGGCGTGAGCGTCCTCGGCGCCGGCATTGCGGTCATCGGATCGGAGTTCTTTGGCGGCAACACCATCGCCTACAACACCGGAACGGGTGTGTTGGTCTGCGATGACACGCTCGCGCATGTCGCCGCCAACGCAATCTTCGACAACGGTGGACTGGGCATCGACTTGACCGTGGACGTCGCCTGCGTCGGCGATGGCGTGACCGGCAATGATGTTGACGATCTCGACGCCGGACCGAATGATCTGCTGAACATGCCCGTGCTCACGTCGGCCGTCGGCGACAGCGTCAACACGATGACCGTGACCGGATCGCTCAACACCACTCCCGGCATCTTTAGAGACATCCTGGTGTATGGCAATGACACGTGCGATCCTTCCGGGTCTGGAGAAGGCCGATTCTTCCTGGGGTCGTTTTCCGTGATCCCGGATGCGGGGGGCAATGTCGCGTTCAGCGAGACCTTCACGACGATCCGGCCATTCAATTCGAACTGGTTGCTCACGGCCACGCACAATCGCGGCCTCGTACGGACTTCAGAGTTCACGCCCTGCCTCCCCATCGATTCGACCTTTTGTGGTTCGGGCAACGGGAGTTGCTATGCCGCGGTGGGCAACAGCACACCCGGCTGCGAGAATGGCGACTGCTGCAACCTCGTCTGCGATGTCGATCCGTATTGCTGCGACAACGAATGGGATTCGCTGTGCGCCATCCAGGCTCTGCAGATCTGCGGCAACAGTGGCAACGAGCAGTCC
The DNA here is from genome assembly GCA_027295365.1 of Planctomycetota bacterium. GTDB lineage: Bacteria > Planctomycetota > Phycisphaerae > Phycisphaerales > SM1A02 > JADFSH01. The sequence continues at coordinate 5,766 of JAPULD010000077.1, read as the reverse complement.
GGCGACTGCTTCACGCCCAACCCTTCGCCTGGCTGCTACGACCTGGCATGCGTCGCATTCGTCTGCGAAGCGGATCCGTTCTGTTGCGATACCGAATGGGACGCCCTGTGCGCACAGGCGGCGCTTGCCAATTGCCCGGTCCTCTGCCCGGGTGACATCCAATTCGTCACCCCCGGCATCGTGGACGTCGAAGACCTGCTGTTCCTGCTCGCGGCCTGGGGCGAGACGGGACCGCCCCGTCCCCGCGCCGACCTGGATCCGCCTCCCACGGGTGACAATGTCGTCAATGTGAATGATTTGCTCTACCTGCTGGCGGCTTGGGGGCCTTGCCCTTAGCAATATGCAATGAAAATCCTCCCGATGATCTGAAGCGGTAGTCGCGTCGTTCGCCCGACATCAGTCGTCACCTTTGAAAACCATCGAGAGATTAGGCGTTGATGCCGGAATTCGCTTTCAAATACTGATGATTCAGCATGCGCAACCGCTTCCTAACTTCATGAGGCAATCGTCATTTTTACGGTTCTTCTGAGTTTCCACCAAGGGCCGTGATCGGGTTTCCGTTTTTGCTATTGAGACCATGAAGGCAAGAACCTGCCAGAACACTCTGTGCCGACTTGTGGAAGGGTCAGCCAAGAATTCGAGCGGAAGGAATCCCATGATCAAGCGAAATGTACTCGTCACGTTGACCTTGTTGAGCTTGCAGCCTGTCGCCGCCCATGGGGCGACGTATACGGTGACAAACACCAATGATTCCGGGGCCGGTTCATTGCGAGAGGCGATCAATGACGCCAATAGCAATGCGGGAACGGATACCATCGCGTTCAACATCGCCGGCGCAGGCGTGCACACCATATTCCCCTCAACCCCCCTGCCCTGGCTCATTGGCACCACCTCGGTGGATGGCTCCACCCAGCCCGGATTTGCGGGTACGCCCCTGATCGAGATCGCCGGTGATTTCGCCGGCGTGGGAGCCGTGGGCTTGCAGATCTTCAACAATTCCTCACAGGTCGGCTGGCTCACGATCAACGGGTTCGACAGCCATGGCATCCGCATTTCGGGTTCGGGCAACGCCACCATCGTGGGCTGCTTCATCGGCGTGACCAACACCGGCCTCGCAAGCAGTTTCCCCAACAAAGGCAATGGCGTTTTCATCGACAACTCGCCCAACAACAATATCGGCGGCACCGTGGCCAGCCTCCGCAACATCATCAGCGCGAACCGATTGAGTGGCGTGCGCATCGAAGGGGCTTCTTCCACCGGGAACAACGTCCGGGGTAATTACATCGGCACCAACGTGAACGGAACGCTGGAACTGTTCAACGGACCCGACGGTGGCGGCTGTGGCTTTGAGGCTGGGGTGGCCATCATTGACGCCCAGAACAACACGATCGGCGGACCGCTCTCGGGCTATCGCAACGTCATCTCCGCCAATCGATGCGACAACATCTATATCTCCAATGGCGACGGGACGCTCATCCAGGGCAATTACGTCGGACTCACCGCCTCGGGATCCGCACTCGTGCCCTTGAATCCCACGAATGACACCCAACGGAATATAGCCGTTGGCTCTCACAATGTCACGATCGGCGGTACGTCCGTTTCACATCGGAACGTCATTGCCAGCGCCAACGTCGGCATCATTCTCTTCGGCAACAATTGCACGGTCCAAGGCAATTACATCGGGACGGATGCCACGGGCAGTTACGCACTTTACACCGGCATCGGCGTGCGTATTTACGGCTCCGACAACAACCTCATCGGTGGCGGTGTTCCCGGGGCCGGCAATGTCATCTCGGGCAATGCCCAAGGCGTGAGCCTCATATTCGATGCCGGCGCGGGTGGAATGAACCGGATCCAGCGCAACTACATCGGGCTGGACGCCTCGGGATTGGTCGCGATTCCGAACATCTGGGGGATCATCATCGACGACACGTCAAGCGGCAACATGATCGGGGGCTCACTGACAAGCTATCGAAACTTCATCTCCGGCAACTCGGGCCATGGCATCTCGTTCGGATGGCTCGGGGGGACGGCCACCCCTTCCTACAACTGGGTCATCGGCAACTACATCGGCCTGGACAAGAATACCCAGGCACTGGGCAACGGTGGCTCGGGGATTCACTTCAACGTGACGGCCGGCGCCATCGGCAACAAGATCGGCGATTCCACCATCGGTGGTCGCAACCACATCAGATACAACGGGGAGGCGGGCATTTCGATCCTCACCCCCGCCACCGGGACGAGGATCAGCGACAACATCATCGACGACAACTTCGGACTGGGCATCGACCTTGGGGGATTCGGGGGCGTGACCCCCAACGACGCCAACGATCTCGATGCGGGAGGCAACAACCAGCAGAATTACCCCGTCTTCACTTCGGCGGTGGGCGATGGCCAGGTCTGGGGATCGGGCACCATCACGGTCGGGGGCTCGCTCGACAGCACACCCAACACGACGTTCCGCATCGAGTTGTACGCAATCGAAGCGTGCGATTCGTCGGGGTATGGCGAAGGACTGGGATTTCTGGGTTTCTTCGATGTCACAACCAACGCCGGAGGCGACGTCACCTTCTCGCAACTGGTCATCAACACCCGTACCTTCGGGCTGGATTGGTTCCTCTCCGCCACGGCGAGGAATCTCACCACGGATGACACGTCCGAGTTCTCGGTGTGCATCCCGATCGGCTAGGATGACTGCGGGCCCACTGCCGGCACGTGCTACGCCTTGGGAGGCAATGGCACGCGCGGCTGCGAGACGGGAGATTGCTGCAACACAATTTGCGACATCGATCCATATTGCTGCGACGTCGTCTGGGACGACCAGTGCGCCATCGAAGCCGCCCAGTTCTGCGCCAATGGCGGAAACGAGACGTCAGGCGACTGCTTCACGAACAACGGCACCCCCGGCTGCTACAGCCTCCCCTGCACGCAGACGATCTGCGAGGTCGATCCCTACTGTTGCAATACTCAATGGGATCAGTTGTGTGCCGATCAGGCTCTGACCCTGTGCTCGCCGGCCTGCCCGGGTGACATCCCATTCGTCACCCCCGGCATCGTGGACGTCGAAGACCTGCTGTTACTTCTCGGTTCCTGGGGCGATACGGGTCCGCCCCGTCCCCGCGCCGACTTGGATCCCGCCCCAACCGGGGACAATGTGGTCAATGTGAACGACCTGTTGTACCTGCTGGCGAGTTGGGGAAATTGCCCCTAGCACCAGCACGAACAGGAAACATGTATCGAGATTGATCACCGAGCCCTCCGGATCCTCCCGGGATGCGGCGGGCTCGTTTATGTCGCTGAACCGCCTTCCCGGGCACAATTTCAGCGAATTGCACGAAATTCCATTTTCTTCCCAATCAATCTCGCTCTACTTTGCGGGTATGTCGTGGCGGCGGCACCGAGCGATGGAGCTTGGTCCGATCGCAGACACGTCTTGGGAAGAGGAAACTGTCGTGCGAAACAACCCTGCATCCATCCTGAAAATGGCGATCGTTTCGGCCTTCGTTGCACTTTTTGCTTCTCCGTCATCCGCCGAGGTCATCAAGGTGCCGCGTGATTACGCGACCATCCAGGCGGCCATTGACGCCGCCAGTACTGGTGACACGGTCGCGGTTTCCAAGGGCGTCTACATCGAGTCGATCGTCATCAACAAGGGAATCACGGTCCGCAGCACCAATCCCACGAAATCATCCGTCGTCGAGCAGACCATCATCGACGCCGACGGCGAATGCAGCGCGGTCGTGATTGAGCACGACGACGCAGTGCTCAAGGGGTTCACGATCACCGGGGGCACGACCCAAGGGAGTTGCCTTGGGGTGGTCAAGGGAGGTGGCATCCTGGTCCGGGGCTCCCCCACGGTTTCGAACTGCGTGATACGGGACAACTTTTCGCAGCTCGGGGGCGGCATCTACATCGAAGGCTCCCCGGAGGTCTCCCACTGCGTGATCCGGGACAATGCCGCTGTTGCAGGCGGAGCCTTTATGTTTGCTGGATCGGGAAGACCGGAAATCCTGGATTGCACGATCTCCGGAAACACGGCCACCCAAAGCGGTGGCATCTGCGATACCTCCACGAGTTCATCTCCCCATTTTTTTCGATGCGAGTTCATCAACAATTCATCCAGTGTTTCCAATGGGGGCATGCTCTTACAGGGTACAAACAGCTCAGGGGTCACCGACTGTATCTTCATTGGCAATTTCGCCTCCAACGGGAATGGCGGTGCCATCACGAATGCTTCAGCCAATGCGAATATTCGCAATTGCCTCTTCATCGGAAACAGCGCCTCCGGTCACGGTGGGGCCATCCAAGTTTTGTCCAATACACACCTCACGTCATGCGAATTCCTCGGCAACTCCGCCGGTCTCGACGGTGGTGGTCTCAATGCAACGAGCCCAGCAGCCTCTGTGATGTTAATCGCCGATTGCAACTTCGCCGACAACATCGCCGGGGGGACCGGCGGCGGCATCAAGAGCGGGGCTGGGAACGACATCAGACTCCATGGATCATCCGTCTCCTGCAACTCGCCGGACCAGTTGTCCGTCGTCACCTTTACTAATCAGGGCGGCAACTGGAATGCCAGCGACTGCTATGACTGTGGCCCGGCAGTCGGGGGTGCGTTCGGACAGGCTATCGCCAAAATCGGTGATGTCGATGGCGACGGCATCGACGATTTCGCCGTCGGGGCTCCCTTCAACAGCGAAAACGGAGACGATGCCGGCAAGGTGTACGTCTACTCGGGGGCCGCCCCGGGGGGAAATGCCCGGAGGGAACTCTGGAGCAAGCGAGGCAAGGCTTTTCGAGACCGGTTCGGGTGGTCGATCGCGGCGGGCGACGTCAACGGGGATGGCGTCAACGACGTCATCGTCGGCGCGCCCTGGGACGACTCGGGCGCGAACAACGGCGGACGGATCTTCGTTTACGACGGCGCCACCGGAGCGTCGCTCTGGAACAAGAAGGGAAAAATCGCGGGCAACCAGTTTGGCAAGGCCCTGGCCAGCGGGTTCGACGTCAACAAGGACGGACGCCACGACATCCTCGTGGGAGCCCCCTTCGACGACGAGGGGGGAAGGAATGCGGGAGCCGTCTTCGTACTCTCCGGAAAAGGCCCCCTGATCAAAAAGCTCGTCGGCGAGGCCAAGAAGGACCTGTTCGGTAGTGCGGTCGCCTTCGTGGGCAAGGTCAATGGCGATGCGGCCTCGGACTTCATCGTCGGGGCCCCCAAGCACGACAAGAACAGCAAGGCCAATGCGGGAGCCGCGTACGTGTACGCCGGGAAGAGCTACAAACTCCTGTACAAGAAATTTGGTCAACAAGCCGGGGACCTCTTCGGGACCGCGGTGGGTCGCGCGGGCAGCACGAACCGCAACACAAAGCCCTACTTCATCGTCGGAGCCCCCAAGTACGACAATTTCCTGCTCATCAACACGGGCCGGGTCTACGCCTACTCGAGCAAGGATGGCAAGCTCGTGTGGAGAGAACGCGGCACCGTGTCCGGCGCGCTCCTGGGCTCGTCCCTCGCCGACGCGGGGCCCATGAACTGCGACGCCCGCCACGACGTGCTCGCGGGGGCCCCCGGGACCCCTGACACCGGCAACGATTATGTAAAGGTGGGCGCCGTGGAAGTCATATCCGGGAAGACGGGATTCCCGATCGCCTTCTACAGGGGCAGCAACGCATTCGACCGGTTCGGCGCCGCGGTTGCGGCGCTGGGCTCCGTCTACGACGAACTGGATCCGATCCTCCTCATGGGCGCCCCGGGCGACGACG
>JAPULD010000076.1 GCA_027295365.1 Planctomycetota bacterium | reverse complement strand
CTGGCTCGTCGCGAGGACGATGTCGCCTTCGGAATTGATGGTGAAGTTGCCCGCCCTGGTGTAGGCCATTCCGGTACCGCCGAGGTCGCCCACATCGACCTGGAAGAAGCCGTTGCCGTCGATCATGAGATCAAGGGGGCGTTCCGTGGCGTTGGGTGCGCCTTGGGCGAAGTCGACCTGCGTCCCCGAGACGCGCACGCCCAATCCGAGGTAGAGTCCGGTGGGACGTTGATCGCCATTGCTGTTCTCCACGCCGGGCTGGGCCCGCTCTATGTAGAGCAGGTCCTGGAAGTTGGCGCGGCTGGCCTTGAAACCGTCCGTATTCGAGTTCGCAAGGTTGTTGGCGATGACGTCGAGCGCCGTGCTCAGGGCGCTCAGTCCGGTGGAGGCGGCTTGCAGTGCGATCTGTGCCATGGGGATTCCTTTCAGTCGAATGAGGCGAGTCGATCTCGCCTGCGCGGGATCAGGCCAGGCGGCCAAAGGTGTTGACGGCCAAGCCCATCACGTGGTCGTGGTATTGCATCATCTTGATGTTGCCCTGCACCGCCTTGGTCGCGTTGATCATGTCGGTCAGGGTCATGATGGGATCGGTGCCGCTCGCCTCGACGTGGTGCTGAAGCAGTTCACCCGAGGCGTCTCTGAGCCCCTGGTCGGAGGTAGCCGCCACCTTCATCAGGTTGTGGCCGACTTTTCGCAGCGATGTGGGATCGACGGGTTGGGCGATCCGCAACCGATCGACGACCCGATCGTTCTGGATCAACTCCCCCGCACCGTTGATCTCGATCGGGGCGCTGGGATCAAGAATGATCGGTCGATTCGATCGGTTCAACACGGGTTGACCGGAAGACGCCATGACAAGGCGGCCACCCGGGTCGAGCGTGAGTCGTCCATCCCGCGTGAGCATGAGTTCGTTGCCCTGACCGCTTCCCACGACGAGGAATCCATCACCCCGGATGGCGACGTCGAGCGGGTTTCCGGTATCCAGGAGGTTGCCCTGGGTCATACGGATGCGGGTGGGATGACCCTGAAGACCACCCCCCAATTGTTCGAGCAATTCATGAGGATCCGCGGCCATGGCATTGAAGCGGTTGGATTCGAGACGCTCCGGAAGACGCTGCCTCGTCATGGGCATGTCGGGCTTGAAGCCGATCGTGTTCGCGTTGGCGAGGTTGTTGGCGTAGAGATCCTGCTTATAGAGGTTGTTGAGAGCCCCTGATGCTGAGAGATAGAGTCCGTAGTTCATGTGTTCACTTCCCGCATGGACGACGATCGGGACTCGAGTCGATTGGCCTCGGCCATGTGCCGGGCCTGCTCGGCCAGATGGATAGACGTCGCCAGGCGGGCGAGCCGAACCACTTCCTCTCCCAGGAGGGAGATCAGGTTCGGTTCGTTCGCGACGTCGGTCCGGTCCCCGGGCCTTCGTGCGTTGATTTCAATGAATGTCTCTGGGTTCCTCACGCGCACTCCTTGCTTTGGGGGAACGAAGAAACCTAGGCAAGTTCCGTGCCGTGATGCTCTGGACAGCGCAACGGCATCAGAAGCGTTGGAAAACACGATCTGGATCAACGCGTGGTGAATTGGCATGTACAACGCGCAGAGTATGCGCGATGCAATCCTGCCGATCGGCGCAGAATTGGCGTCGTGTTCTTCATGACCAACCGCGCGCCGGAAATCAATTCCCGATCAGGGTCATCGAGACGATCGAGGAAATATGGCGGGATCGTCTCTGCCGGGCCGATACCCCAGCACCGGATGAATGGGAGTCATCATGGACGATGCAGTCGGTCGGAATAGCCTGGGCTCGTGCCCACACGTGAATCGCAATGATCATCGGTGCAGCAGTCGCTTCTGCCTGGGTCGGATCGAGCAGGCCTTCAGTGTGTGCTTCGGCACGTACCAAGTCTGCCCCATGTACCACCAGATCACACAGGAACTCACCGAGGCGCAGGCCGTCGCATCGAAACCGGCCGCTACCCTTCCCGTCGTGAGCATCACCAGTCATGGACAAAACGTGCCACTTCGCGCGACCGGTACGTGATTTTCTCGCGTATCTCCGGATCGAAGCGGGACTCGCCCCGGCGACGCTCGATGCGTATCGCCGGGACATCGACGATCTATTGAAGTTCATCGAACCCCAGGGCGTCGAACAGATTGCGGACGTGACGCCCCGACATGTCGTCGAGCACCTACGTGATCTCCATCGCAATCGTCATCTGCAACCCAGCTCGATTGCCAGACACCTGACGACGTTGCGCGTGTTCTTTCGCTTTCATCAGGCGAATGGGAAGCTGGAGGACAATCCCGCAAGGTTGCTCGAGCCGCCTACGCGCTGGAAACGCCTTCCGGGCGTGCTCAGTCCCAGGAAGATGAAAATTCTTTTGGGAGGGCCTTCCCCGGAATCGGGGCGATTATGGCTCCGCGACAAGGTGATGCTTGAGTTGATGTACGCCGCGGGCTTGAGGGCGACGGAAGTCGCGACGCTCCAGGTGACTGATTACAACCGGACTCTTGGCGTGTTGATCGTCATGGGCAAGGGTTCCAAGCAACGGATCGTTCCGGTGGGGAAGCCGGCGGGAAATTGGACTGATGAATATCTGAAGACGACGAGGGTTGAGCTGACTCGATTCGAGGATGGACGCGATCAAGGGCGATTGTTGCTTTCCAACACTGGTCGCCCCCTGGAGCGGATCGCGGTCTGGCAGATCGTCCGTCGTTGTGCCAAAAAAGCGGGTTTGCGCGATGTTCACCCTCACATGCTTCGTCACAGCTTTGCGACACATTTACTGGCGGGGGGGGCTGATCTTCGCGTGGTCCAGGAACTCTTGGGCCATGCCGACATTGCGACGACCCAGATTTACACCCATGTGGATCAGACGAGGCTTCGTGAGGTGATTCGCAAGCATCATCCCAGGGGATAGGGGATAAATCCCTCAACGGGGGCAATCTAAAGGGGTCTGCCTCGTTGTACTGGCCCAATACCGGACGCCAAGAGAAAGAATTCAAGTCATCGCGCATCCAGGTGCACACCCTGGCCGATGAGACCGGTAGGATCGAGGACCCGAGATTCAGGGAGAATCTAGGGCGGATACGTGGACTTTAGACATCATGAAACGAACAGCAATGAATCGAATTCTTGGAAATTTGTTCCCTGGTCTGGCGATCCTGATGCTGCTCATGGCATCACCCGATGCCGGGGCCGCCCGTGAAAATGCGATGACCTATCTCCGCCCCCTGATGGACCGGGGGCAGTATTCGACCTTCTGCCAAAAGCTGCAACTCAATTCGGACCAGCGGCAGATCGTGGACCTGATGTTCAACGATTATCTGGGGTCGATCGAGGCATTGTTCTTGCGGGTGGACGCGGAGGCGATCCAGGCTGGTCAAAGGCAGATCGATCAGGTTTTTGCCGGAAACCTCCGGATGCACGGGACCGACCTTCAGGCCTTGAGGGCCAAGGTGTATTCGATCTACGTACAATGCGGCCCCGGGGCGGATCGTCTCTTTCATAAATTCACCATCGGAATCGACGGGATCATGAGGCCCGAACAAGCCGATCGATTCCAGGGAGCCGTCCGTGAACTGAGGCGATCGCTCAGGCTTCATCGCTATCAGATCGGCTCCAAGTTCTTCAACTATGCCGGGGAAGGTGTGGATGTACTGCAGTTGGCTGAGGCCGCCCGGGAAATCGGGGGTGAATTGAGCGAACTCGACGACCCGGCCTTGCAGGCCCAACTCGACGAGTATGAGCTTCGCCTCGACGAATTGCTGCAATCCGGCGCATCAGATTATCGTGACCAGAGACTCATGAAGAAAATCGCCAAGATTCAAGCGGCGTACGAGGAAGAAGGCTTGCTGGGTATTCAGATGCTTGACTATTGGGGGAAGCTCTACACCCTCAATCGCGACACGGTGAATCGCATCGGCGAGATTCTCACAGAGCAAAAGGGTGAATGGGCTAAGCAATTGTGGAATGATCGTTTCCGACGCGCTCAATTCCCCTGGCAATTCCATCCCCTGCAACCCGATCGCTATCTCGATTGGATTCGATCCAACCTTGAGAGCCCGGATCTTCAGCAGGAGGCGGAACTGAAATACAGCCTGTATCTGGCCGAACGCGATGCGCTGCAGCGAGAGATGATCTCGTTGCTGATCGAGGCTCGGCTTGAACGGGGCATTGAATTGCACCAACTTACCAGCCTGAGTCAGGTGGAGAATGTTGCGGAGGACTTGTACCAGACCATGCTTCGCAACAGCGGCAGCCTGTCGAATCTCGAGACCCGGCACAAGGGTGAACTCGAGGAATTGCTGGACGAGGCCCAGCGGGATGAGATGCGCGTCGCAACCTTGCCTCGTCGCCAACGCTGATCCTCGGACCGTCCGCAAGCCAGGTGTTTGACAGGCCATTGAAAAGACTCAAGATGCGTTCCCATGAGCGTATCGCCCGATCCTTGCGTCATTGTGTTGTTCGGTGCCTCGGGCGATCTGGCCGCCCGGAAGCTGATCCCTTCGTTGTATGAAATGTCAGTCGCCGGAGCCTTGCCGGCCCAGGTCTGCGTCCTGGGCGTCAGCCGCTCCGCCATGACGGACGATACCTGGCGCGAGCACCTGGAGTCCTGGGCGAAGAAACACGCCAAGGGATTCGAACCCGAGGCCTGGGAAAAATTCGCCACCCGATTGTTCTACTTCTCGGGTTCCGCGACGGAGCAAGATGTCTATCCCGCGTTGTCGGAGCGGATCGAGGCGCTGTCCAGGCATTTCGAGTGCCGTGGCAACATCCTGTTCTACCTGTCCGTGGCCCCGACGCTGTACGAACCGATCATCCGTTGCCTCGACGATTCGGGATTGATCCTCGAAGGTCGGCGCTGGTGCAGCCTCGACAAGGACGCCATGCCCTGGCAACGGATCATCGTCGAGAAACCGTTTGGTCACGATCTGGAGTCCGCGGCGACGCTCAACCGGGTGTTGGGCCGCGCGTTCGAGGAAGACGCGATCTATCGCATCGACCACTACCTGGGCAAGGATCTCGTGCAGAACCTGCTCGTGCTGCGTTTCGCCAACACGATCTTCGAGCCGCTCTGGAACCATCAGTACGTCGATCACGTGCAGATCACGGCGGCCGAACAAGTGGGCGTGGACGATCGCGTGTCGTTCTACGACCAGACCGGGGCTCTCAGCGACATGAGTCAGTCGCACCTGTTGCAGGTGCTGGCCCTGGTGGCGATGGAGCCACCCACCTCGATGAGCGCGCACCACATCCGACAGGAGAAGATCAAGATCATCGACGCGATCGAGCCACCCGATGACATCACCGAGTGTGCGGTCTTCGGGCAGTATGGAGGCGATGGCGACCATCCCGCCTACCACGAGCTGGAAGGCGTCGCCCCGGGATCGACGACCGAGACATTCGCCGCGATCGGATTGCATTTCGACAACTGGCGCTGGGCGGACACGCCTTTCTACTTGCGCACGGGAAAGCGCATGGCGACCAAGCGCACCGAGATCGTGATTCGTTTCAAGCGACCCGCGACGAACCTGTTCCGGCACATCGAGCCCTTCGCCAGCGGGGGCACCCGACCCCCGAACCGCTTCATCATCTCAATCGCCCCCGACGAGGGCGTGTCGATGCGATTCGAGGGCAAGGTGCCGGGGGCGGGCATCAAGCTCGATTCGGTCACGATGGATTTTGATTACGCCAAGCGATTCAAGGCCGAGCCCCTGGAGGCGTATGGGCCGCTGCTGCTGGATGCCATGCGAGGCGACCAGACGCTCTTCAAGCATCGCTACGAGGTGGAAGGAGCCTGGAAGGCGGTCATGCCCTTCATGGGCGAGGAAGGCAAGAAACTACGCGAGGGCACCCAGGCCAACTACACCCCCGGAAGCTGGGGGCCCAAGGAAGCGGATGAAATGCTGGCGAGGGATGGCCGGGTCTGGCACAATCCGGAGTGATCCGAGAAAGGAATCGGGGCGTCATGCAATTTCTTTTTCAGTGCATGTTCATCGTAATCGGCTTGATGGCGATTGGACTCGTCTTCTTTGCGATTCTTGACATCGTGACCGGCCATGATCGATTTGCAGATCGACATTGGACGATTCCGCTGAATGAGATCGAAGACTCCTATTTTCGGGAATTACTCGAATCTGAATACCACCGAACGACATGGACCATTCAACCACTTCATGGTGATGGAGGGAGGATTCATTGTGTTTGTTGGATTCAACGAATGGACCGGAAGTTCATTCTGATTGCGCTGTATCCGAAATATATATCATCGGTGCAGATGGTTGCGGCTGAAAAGCTGCTCAAGGAACATGATTTGTCGCTTAAGCAAGGTCGTCACGGGCTCAGACGATATCGTTATGCACGAGTTGAATCGATGAAACATGATCAACTTGCCAATCTCGTCAAACAATTGGCGAGATCCATGTGGAAGCTGCCGCCGGACAAATCAATGTTGTGCAGTTATCGAGCGGGGAAGTCATTGATTGCAGCGAGTACGGCAATGGTCTTTCGCTGGGGGGATCGAGGGGAAACTGTAGGATACGAAGTACGCGAAAAAGATGAGTGAATCTTTCGATTTCTTTGTTTCTGAGACGAATGCCTTTTCTTGATGAGGAGCCAAATGCAATACAGGATCACAATACTCATGCTGCTGGTTTCAACATCAATCTACCCTGGGTGCACCACGATTGAATCGGGGCAGATCGTCGATAAGGACTTTGAGCCGATTGTCGAGCGACCGGCGTATCCCCGGGGCGAGGGGCCGGTCGTGCTGATCGACGCGGCTCATGGCAACTTCCACACGCTCGATGGCCGCTATCGGGCGTTCGGCAGGCTGCTCGAACTCGATGGTTGCGATGTGCGCAGCGCGGACTCACAAGTTACCCCCGAACTTCTGCGCGATGCGGACGTTTTCGTCATCTCCAACGCCCTCAAGGGCGGCGCGGATGCCGAGTGGGTCTTGCCCACACCTTCGGCCTTCACCAGCGGGGAAATCGAATACCTCCGGGCGTGGGTCGACAAAGGCGGTTCGCTACTGCTCATCGCCGACCACATGCCCATGCCCGGGGCGACGGCGGATCTCGCCAAGGCGTTCGGATTCCTGTTTCACAATGGATTCGCCTTCAAGACCGGTACGAGGCAGGGCACCTTTCATTACACCCGGAGCGAGGGCTCGCTTGCCGAACACGCAATCACTGAGGGGCGCGATGCTGGCGAACGCATCGAGTCGGTCATGGTTTTTACAGGCCAAGCGTTCGAGTCGAGTGATGGGATCGAGGACATCGAACCATTGTTCCGTGTATTCGATGACATGGAAGTGCTACTGCCCGAGAGGGCGTGGGAATTCTCCGATGAAACGCCTCGCATACCGGCCACCGGAATGTACCAGGGAGCCGTGCGCCGATACGGCTCGGGTCGCTTCGCGGTGTTTGGCGAAGCCGCGATGTTCACCGCCCAGCAGCAGGTCCGCGATGGAAACGTGCGCTACATGGGCCTCAACCATCCCGAGGCCCCCGACAACCAGCAGTTCGTGCTCAACGTCATCCACTGGCTGACGGGAGAGCTTGATCATTGATCAAGGTCGCGGCGAAACGGAGCGGGAGAGGCTCCACCCATTTCAAATCCACCCACTCGTTCGGGTTGTGATAGAGGCTCAACCTCGACTCCACACACCGGCATGATGTTGTTGGTCGTGTTTGCAGGTGGTGCCGGCGGGGCGGCCATCCTCCCCATGACCGGCGGCAACGCAATATCACCCATGATCATTTCCCCCATCATGATCGGGTCATGCTTGGGGCCCACATCCAGCCAGCGTTTGGTCAACGACACGGGAGCCAGATCATCAATCGAATTTGTGCGACTCGTCTCACCCAACACGCCTCGGCCATAGAGCAAGCCCGTAAACGCGAAAGCGACAACCGCCGCCACGCGACTGAAGCCCTTCATCATCTTCAACCGAAGCGCCCTCAGACCCACCGGGCAATCCTTGGTCAGGATCGTGCCGTCGGGCCTTCGATAGAACCGCACGCACAGTCTTCCCTCGGTCTTCTTCACCAGCGACATTGCTTCATCACGCGACATGCCCGAGAGGTTGAAGACGTTCAGGTCGCATTGCTCGCAGTGCCGCGCACGCTTATCGCCCGGCATGGATTCCCAGTCCGCATCGCAAGGGGAGGCGATCTGAATCTGGTCGAGGGAAAAGTTGAGTGGTGGGGCTTTATCGGTAGTGGTCGTGGTCGTGGTTCCGGGGGTCATGTTCATCTCCTTGTCGGTTCAACAAGTTGACGCCCCCGGAATGGGTTTATTAATCGCCTTGCAAATACCTGTCCGGAAGATGGGGAAGGCTTGCGGATTCTTTGGTTTGGGGGTTCATTTCTGGGGGCTACCACAACCAGAGCATGAGGGCGATGGCACTGGCCTGGATGCTGAATGCGAGTAGTCCGGTCACGATCACTCTCTTGAATTGCGAGCTTCTTGGACGTTGGTGAAACGACTTGGTAGTGGCCATCACCCAGGTCAGGCCCCCCATGAAGAGGATCGTGAAGAACGCGAATCCGACGAGCAGCACCCAGTCCTGGTCCCGCCAACTTCGGGCGAACATCGCCCCCACGAAGCCGATCATCGTGAAGATCAGGTTGAAGCCCAGGGGCAGGGCCATGGTCAGGAGTCTGGCGAACTGGAGGCCATTTGAGACGTGCGTGCCCCTCACCATGAGATACAAAGGCATGCCGCACTCGGGGCAGTGGTTCATCAGGATGCTGCGCAGGTTGTACGCGCACCCGGGGCAGGGGACATCGCGCTCGGAGAGGAACGCGCTCAACAAGGTTCGACTGGAGAGTTCGCGTGATGGCCCGCATCGCAGAGTCGTCGTGATCAAAGGTCTAATGTTGGCTGTTCCGTTGGTTGTCGTCGGGGAGTTTGTTTTCCGGGGTCGGGGGTTCGGGGGGTGGGGGTTCCGGGGGTCGG
>JAPULD010000075.1 GCA_027295365.1 Planctomycetota bacterium | reverse complement strand
GAAATCGTCGTTGAAGTGGCCCCTGATCTTGTTCCAGAAGTAGTCCCGCTGTTGCTGGTTTACGGCATGGACCGCTTCATTGAGAATACAGCGGAATCCGGCATTCTTGCCCATGCCCACCACCGCAAGCGTGTCCTTTGGGAAGCACGATCCGCCATAGCCCAGTCCCGGATACAGGAACTGATTGCCGATTCGCTTGTCGGAGGTCATGCCTTGCCAGACGCCCCGGATGTCGGCCCCATACAGTTCGCAGAGCTGGGCGATCTCGTTGATGAAGCTGATCTTGCACGCCAGCATCGCGTTGGAGGCATACTTGACCATCTCCGAGCTTCGCACGTCGAGGATGAAGATGGGATTGCCCTGCCGTACTAGAGGAGAGTACAGTTCCTCCAATCGTCGCCCCGCTTCGGGATCATCGACGCCACAGACCACCCGGTCGGGCTTCATGAAGTCGCTGATGGCCGCGCCTTCCTTGAGAAACTCGGGGTTGTTGGCGATAAAGAATTTCCGGCTCGTCCGGGCGCGGATCAACTCCGCGACCTTGTGGGTCGTGCCGACGGGCACCGTGGACTTGACGACGATGACAGGGGGTCGCTCGTCGTCACCAAATGCTTCCAGGGAATCGGCAATGTCCGACGCGACTTGCAGGACGTATTGCAGATCCGCGGATCCATCTTCGTCCGAGGGGGTGCCCACGCAGATGAAGATGATGTTGGCGTCGCGATAGGCCTCGTTCTTGTCGGTGGTGAAGTTCAGTCTCTTTCCCTTGGTGTTCCGGGCGATCATGTCGGTGAGGCCCGGTTCGTAGATGGGGGACTTGCCCTTCTTGAGCATGGCGATCTTGCGTTCATCGACATCCAGGCAAGTGACCGAGTTGCCGATGGTGGCGAAACAGGAGCCGGTGACGAGGCCGACATAGCCGGTGCCCACCATGGTGAGTTTCATGCTCATTTCGTGAATCCGTCTTTCAAAATCAGAGGCGGTGTCGGAGGCCCCATCAGAGGCCGGTTCAGAGAAATTGTGGGGTGAGATCATAGAGTGAATGATCGACCAATATTCGATCTCAGGCCGGGGATAGTAGGGGTTTCCCATGACTCAAGTCGAAATATGAGCGTTGGAAACTCGATATGGGACTCCATCCTGGCCGAGGAACCCGGGTGGCCAGTCTCTAAGGGCCAATCAAGATTCAATGGTCAAACAGCGTATCCTCCCCGATGGGGGTCAATGCCCCCTCCATTTCGAGCAGGGTGCGTTTGAGGTACAGATTCTCGCCCTGCGGATCGGACGAACCTGAAAAACCATGCAGGCGTCCCGTGCTGGCAAGCACGCGATGGCATGGCACGATGATCGGCAAAGGATTGCGACGCATCGCCTGCCCTGCGGCTTGCCCCCCTGAATTCCTTCCATCTGATTCGTCACGCCCTTCGGACGAAGTCCAGGCAAGCCGGGCCAATTCGCCATAGCTGCAGGTTTGTCCCCTGGCAATCGTGCGACATGCCGCCCAGCAGTTGTGAAAGAAGTCGGGGCCTTCAGGGGTCGGTACATCAGAGAAATCGACCACGTCTCCCTCAAAATATCGGGTCAATCTCTGCGCAAGATCTTCGTGCCATGAGGAATCAGGTTTTCGTTTCTCAAGCGTTTGCCACTCGACGGAATCGGGCCACATCGTGCGCAACCGACCTGATTCGGTTTCGAGCAACACAAATCGTCGGAGCGGATTCTCGACGACGCGATATCGGGATGGCGGGTCTTTTTCGAAGCTCAAGATCCCAACTCGAATTCGCCCTCGAACATGTCAGTCTCGGAAGAATCATCCGAGCCTCGCCCCAGGGATTTCATGTGGATGAGATAGCAAATGGCGGTCAGGACGATGGTAATGCTCCCCCCGATGATCATGATGCCTTTCTGAATGGCCTTGGCTTCCTGGACGGAATTGGGGGTCTTGAGAAAGACGATCTTGTCCTCAAGCGGAATCTCGTCCTCGCTCGCCACATCATGGCTTGCCGCGACGAATTGGTACTCGCCGGCCTGAGGGATATCGAGTTCCCACATCGCGCGGCCTGAGAGACCGGTGAGGTTGATTCGAAAACTGATATCGCGCGTGATCAGGGGTACTCTTGTGCGGATACCTTCCGGATCATAAAGCTGAAGTTCAGCCCGACCTACCGGCACACTGAACGGGGATTCATAATAAACAAAGCTCTTGCCGGCCGGGAGTGAAATCGTCTGTCGGGCCCTCAAGGGATAACGCAGGCCACTCTCGGACCAATTGATGATCCACATTTGGGCCAGGAGCATGGTCAATCCCCCTCCCGCAACGACGATGCCGAGGGCGAGGAGATTCCATTTCGTGATGTTATTCTTTTTCGATTTCGCGATGATGGGGCTCCATTCGGAAGCCATGGTACAGAAGGAACCATCCCTTGACGTCGATCCGCCTTGAAGGGGCATGAATTGGTCTACGCATCCAACTCTTGAGAGATGATTCTCGCCAGCCGTTGAGTGATCTGCCGGTACAACTGGATGGAAGGAGTCCAGGTTGTTT
>JAPULD010000074.1 GCA_027295365.1 Planctomycetota bacterium | reverse complement strand
GTCGGGGTTCCGGGGGTCGGGGTTCCGGCGATTTTGTATCCGGGGGCGCATCATCGTGGTCATGGGGATTCCTCCAGGCCTCTCTGATTGGACAACGCCCCGACCCGCAATTTCTTAGCCCCCGGAAGGGCTTTTTTGACCCTAAATGCTGGGCATTCGATTCCGGCAGTTTTTATTGGACGCCGCCTAAAACGCATGGAACAATTCCCCATCTCAGGTCTTCATACTTTCAGGGGGGCAGGGGTGAATCCGGGGCTTTCATGGATCAAATCGATGTCAATCTGGCCCGGGCCTGGCATGAAGTCACTTCGCGCCTGCGCGATGACCCCGACGAGGTCATGAAGCGATACCGGCGGACAATGTCAACGATGATGACATGTCCTCCCAAGCCGTTGTGCCTGTGCCTCAGGGCCTCGGACACACGGATTTCGCCCAACAACGCTTACATCGGCCCCCCCAATGCAATCGAGGTGCGCGAAGGGCATACGATCGAACTGGATGGAGATGTTCTCCGGGAACTGTGCAAGCCCATCACGATCCCCTGGCCGGGGCTGACCCCCAGGGAGGCGGCGAAGGTGCTGGGTCTGTCGCACCCCGCGGTATGTCACTGGATCAATGAGGGTGTCTTTACGATCGATCGGTATGAACCGGGGCTGATGCATCGTACACCCCGACCCGTGCGGATCATTTACACCCCCAGCCCCTTGGACATGGGGTCCCCGAAGGGCCGACCCCCTGATCCTGCGTGGGGAACGATGTGGCAATGGTTGTGGGAGAAATTGCCTGAAAACTACACGCTGACGACGCGACGGGTGCCACGCCTGAGGCCGACCCATGGCCGACCGAAATTCATGGGCTGGTGTTGGATCTGCCCCGGATTGCTGAGACGAACGCCCGATTCGATGAGTCTGAGTCTGGCCGGAAGGGGTAACGTATCCGGGGGCGCCGGGGGCGCCGGGGGCGGGGCATCGGGGTATGAAAACATCCCCTGTGGTCGTCTCGTGGAGCGTCTGTTTGCTCCCATGTCCCTGTGGACATTACCTCAGGCCATGGGTTGGCTGAATGATCCCGACTATGGCTTCGATTTACCCCCCACCCCCGGAACCCCCACCCCGGGGTCAGGAAAAGGACTGAAACTGACGGGTCGGTGGCGTCCGGGGGAAATCGATCCCCTGTTGGCCTCGTTGGCTCGCCGCGGTGTGGCAGGTCGTTCGTTCGCTTGCGCCCATTGTTGGAAGCCCATCGCGACGGACACGGGAAACCATGGCGGCACCGAGGCCTGGAACCTGTTCGTGTCCCACGTCAGTGGGGGCCTGCTCTATGGCCACGAGGTGAAAAGGCCCCAGGGGATGGGGCTGTTTCCGAGGAAGAATAAGGTGAGGGCGGATAAGGGAGTGAAGAGGGGGGTGAAGGAGGGATCGGAGGTCAGTCGCGAAACCGTGGCTTGCCTCCCAAGACGGCTAATGGGCGATCAAGGCTCTAGTCCGGCAGGATGATCGTGGAAGCAAAACAGGGCTTCGAAGTCTTCATTATTCTTTAGAACGTACGAGGCCCATTGGCTTTTAATTTCCTTTCTTGATGCCCTGCATAGACCGATGATCCTTCAGGTTTTGAACCGGTTGTATGCAGTTTTCGATCTGATACCATCCCTTTGCTTGTGTGCAAAGACTGCCAATCACTCAACCCTTTGTGCGCGAGATTGTATAAGGTACCAGATATAGTACCCATCAAAAGTTGTTCGTTTTTTGTAGGGGTACGCTTCGAATTGTGGTACCCTTTGTCATAGGGCTTGCCTCGCCTCGATGGTACAATTCACTGCACGGAGTATTGGGATGTCTCATATCGATGAAGCCGCGCAACTTCTCATGGCCGCTTGGATGTTGTCTGAAGAAAATGAAGGGGGCCCCAAGCCACGAATTCCAACGGAAGGGAACATCCTCGATCGGGCGCTTCAAGTCTCGATCCGTGAAGGCGCCTTCCCGGAATGGTTTCGGGGGATTCTGCATTTCACGGATGGCAGCACCGGGTTGGAGTGCCTCGAACTGCAGGAAATTCTCAAAGTCGCACAAAAGCGACGTCTGACGACGGCGCCGAATCCGAGCTATCACGCCACGGAACTTCGGATCAGTGCCCGAGTTGCTCGTTGGAGGTTGAAACGACTCAATGTGTCTGAGGAAGACGCCAAGGGGTGGGCCAACATTTTGCGAAACGCGATCATCCAGATCAAGGGTGGGACGCCGACGCTTGTAGACGAGTAATCGGGTCAGTTGATACGAAACTCATATAACTGGCCGTCATTCCGTGAAATCTAATCAAAATTAACAATCATAGCCGATGACAAGACTCCAGAATGGGGTTAAGTCATGGATCGTGATGATATATGGCAACAGAGTGTTAAATGTGCACCTCGACTCTGCGCTGCGCTTCTGGAGCTTTCCAATGAGTGGACACCCTCCATCATTCGGAATCTGGATGCTCGCATAAACAAGGAAATCGCATTCCCGAAAACATTCAATGATCCAATTTGGGGGCCCATCAATCTCTATGAGTGGGAAGTGGCGATCCTTGACAGTCCTCTACTTCAACGACTGCGGGGAGTCTTGCAGCTTGGATCCGCCGACTATGTGTATCCGGGTGCCACGCATACCCGATTGAATCATACCATTGGAGTCATTGAGGTCGCCACCCGAATCATCAAGGCCCTGGAGACGAACGCAACATATAGGCGGGAATTCGGCACTAATCGAGATGAGAACATAGCGCTTCCTGGCAAGAAGGACATCCTGCCGATTCGACTGGCGGCGTTGTTGCATGACATTGGCCATGGTGCCTTCAGTCATGCGACCGAATCATTACTCGAATTGTCCTACGTCCATGAAATTCCCGAATTGCAGACACTGTTCCTAAAGTTATTTCCCGCTCGAAAGCCTACCGTTTCGGAATTGGTCGCGGCGCTTCTGGTCCTTTCGGAGCCAATGCACAATGCCTTGATGCACGCTCGCATCGAGATCCCTCAACAAGACAAGTTGTCCGTTTCCATTGCGGCACGGATATTGGGATCCCATGTGGAATTGGATTGCAAGTACCTGGTCGGTGTGATCAGCGGCCCGATTGATGCGGACAAGATCGACTATATGTCCCGGGACAGTTATTTCAGCGGCTTGCCGATCGGCATGGACGCCAAGAGATTGATCTCGAAACTTGAGGTAGTGACAGTTCGTCCAGACAACACGCGCATACCGGAGTTAATCAAAAAGGCGAGCGAATCTCCAAATCAATGTTATTACGATATCGGAAT
The DNA here is from genome assembly GCA_027295365.1 of Planctomycetota bacterium. GTDB lineage: Bacteria > Planctomycetota > Phycisphaerae > Phycisphaerales > SM1A02 > JADFSH01. The sequence goes on along the minus strand of JAPULD010000074.1, from coordinate 8,230 downwards.
ATCCGTTGCGGGCATCACGGCCTATGAGCAAATGGTCGTTGGGCGCGTGATGCTTTATGATCGCGTCTACTATCACCACAAGGTGCGTGCCGCCGAAGCCATGATTCGCAGGATCTTTCATTGCATGGAGAAAGATTTAAACAACTCCACGAGCGTGAAAGATACGATCTCGCTTCAGAGTGATGCCACGCTGATTTGGAATATCGAAAACAATATCGCCTTGACAGACAGTACCCGGGACTTAGCCGGTCGCTATCGTAAGAGGAACTTGTTTCACCGTGCGTACGCGTTTGCGGAACGACTGATCGACGGTCTTGGCGACTTGCCGGAAGAGGATGAGGAAGACACGAGAATGGAGATGTGGAATCAAATATGCGATGTGGCCCAATCCAAATCGGGTCAAGGCAAGCTCGAAGATGAGATTTACGAAGTGGCCACACGGCTGGTAGAGATGGCCCCGGAACGCTATATCATTGATGAATTTTCACGTAGCGACGTCATCGTAAACCTGCCTGAGAACAAGGTGGCGGCCTCGGGGGGAAAATTACTGATGAAATCCGAATCTGGCTATCTATCGCAAGTCAACCTTTATTTTCACCCTGAAAAATGGTCCGAGGCGTTTTCAAGTGTAAAGGAGTGTGGGTATGTCTTTACCCCAATGCAACTTGTCCAAGTGGTCTGCGACGCATCCAGAATCGTCTTTTACGAACGGTTTCGTACGATCATGAGCGATGAAGCCTTGCAAATGTGCAAGATTAACGACACGAGCAATGAGATTTTTCAGTTGGCGCAGGAAAATGGATTGTGCGGACAAGATGCGGTGGAGGCTATTGGCAACAGGAAGGTGCAGCTCGTTCCGATCCAGAAGGATGAAATTCGCTTGCCGTCTGATTGGAAACGAGAAGATCCCACCCTTTTGGCGAGGATCCATAAGGAAATTGAGGAGAACATGCCGATCGGATTTGCGAGCAACTTGAAGGGTCATCTGTTGGACGCCATCGAATCTATTGCTGAATTTGTAAAGACCATGGACGAGCGAGGAGAGTTCAAATCACAAGTGAAGCCAAAGGAAAAAACAGAATTGCAATCCGAGTTGATTAAGTTCCTGAAGGCCCGCGGATTGGATGCAAGAGAAGGCCAGGAGATCAGTGGCGGAGAGTCGGACGTCATCCTGCCGGGTGAAATTGTCGTGGAAAACAAAGTCGTGGGTGAATCTGACGATCCATGGCAGTCGGTGCCGGACGCCGAATTGCAGGCCAGAAGGTACCGGATTGGACTGTGCAACAGCGTGGCCATTACGGTCATCGCCTACAAGCCGAAAACGGAGGCCGCCTTCCTGAAGCAATCGGAGCGAATTGAAATCGTGCCAATGGTGGACTACGAAAATGAAACTTTGGCGATTCGATTTTACGTGCCGTGGGGATATGGAAATCCCTCTGATGCGAAAGCCTCGTAAGTGATTAACGAAAAGCAAGCGCTCCGGCGATGGAGTACCAGTACCGGGATTGGCGATGAGGCAAGTGTCTGTGCCGAAGTCGGTGTCCCAGGTGTCCCTCACCAATTGAAGTTGTCACCCGATCCCGGCACCCTTTTTCAGTCTGCTGAGCAAAGCATCCAGTGATGTGCAAATGCAACCACCGCTTTCTGTGATGAAGTACGCCACCTGAAGATTAATCAGTGTCGCGGCGTTTTCCCCGCTCGCGCGAAGATCGCCACGATAACCATAAATTGTCTTGCCGATCGAATAGCCGTAACCGATTTCGGCGGCCGTGCCGCTATCCACGTCCGGTCCGTCGAGCACGGCAACGATTGCGTCGCAGTCTTTCAGAAGTGCGACGTTGGTCCTTGCGAGTTCAGTATTGAGAGTGTTTAGCCTGGCAATATCGTCACCTGCGGGTTTTGAGGAGGAATTCCTTTTTATGATCTCGTCACCGGTATGCCAGGGATCAAGAAGTTCAAATCCAAGAGCCTGAAGATTATGACGAAGGACCTTGTCATGATAATGACGACCGGCTTCCGAAAAACCCAATGGCCCAGCAAGATACAGTTTCATAGAAAAGGCTTTCGCAAGTAGAAATTCAACTCATTATACGTTCCGATTCGTATGAATGCCTTGTTTGTCCTTCAGATAGAACCGCCCGATCACCCCTTGCCAATCCGCCATGGTCTTGGGGAAGAAAACGGAGAAGAAAACGGGACTGGTACGTTATCTGGGTCGTTATCTGGGTTCGGTTGCCGGAATACAACCAACCCTCACGCGTTGCGCGGCAGGAGGTACATTCCGGCGATGCAGATGGCGGCGATCAGCCACATCAGCAGAACGGAGTGGATGAAGATCGGGTAGGTCATCATCGCCAGGCCGATGCCGATGCTCTTGAAGTCCTCCATCTTCTTGCCATAGAGGAAGATGGCCAGTCCGACCAGCGATATCAGGGCCCCCGAAATAAGCGGGCCCGGGTCCATGAAATCCATATCACACATCCTTCCAGAGCACTTATCGACCCGAGAATGCTTCGACTCCTGCTTGGCCACCGGCTCCGGCGACGATCGAGCGAGATCAGGCGGCGCAATCACCACACGTTGCCTTCAGACCGATAACACGCCGGAGAAGGGGGTGAAACGGGAGGGGCGGAAATGGGTCTGGATCATGATCGGGAAGCGGTTGTTTGGGGAGTCCAATAGGTTTCGCTCTCTCAAGGTCGCGTCTCGTTAAGCGTGGGGGGGATCGCTCCCTTACGGTCGCGGCTTGTCATACGGGTGGAAAAACGAGACTGGTCCAATTCGCTTCGACCTCCCTTTGTTGGACACATCAGTCACCCGAGTACACATCAACAATTTTCCCATCGGTAATTACGATATTGACCCCCAAGTCACCCCACTTTTCATTCCCGGAATAAGAGACATCGACTTGATCTTTTTCAAGCAAGCAGGAAACATCGATTGAAAACAGATCCTTCTTGCCGTCCCATTCACACCATCCATCCAATTGCTCGGCAATTGCTTTGTCGATCTCAGCCTCGAGAGCATTGATCCACTGGCGGATCTTTGGGAGTTCATCGATGATTTGCGGGTCAAACACCGGATTGTGGATGAGATCATAATGAATGCCATCAATCTCAAATTCCCAGCAACCGACACTCTTGTCCCACTTGATGATCAGATCGCCGACTTTGATGGTTGGAAGCGGATTGTCTTGGTTCGGTTTTGAAAATGGCCACATCGAAGCTACTCCCAAACAGTGTTTCTAGATTATCGAAACTCGGTAGAACAAGTTTGATATGTCATCAAATCGCTCCCTCACGGTCGCGGCTCGTTAAGACCTGACGCGCTTCATGGGCCGTAATGCCGCCCAATCACCCCTTCCCAGTCTTCCATCGTCTTGCAGCGAATGAACTCCAACCTCACGTCATCCCCCTTGGGGTGATGGGCGGCGAACTTGATGCCGAACTTTCGCATCATTCGTGCCGCGGGTTGTTCGCCGTGCAGTTTCATGGAGAGGTCGAAGTGGTCGAGCAGGACCTGGCGTTGTTCATCGAGCGTTGGAGCCTCCGGATGTTCACCGGCCATGAGTTGCCTCGCCTGGCGGAAGATCCAGGGATTGCCGATGCAGCCCCGGGCCACGGCGATGCCCTTCACCCCCGTCAACTCCAGCATGGCGAAGATGTCCTGGACCTGCCAGATGTCGCCCGAGCCAAAGATGAGCTTGTCGGGGTGCCGCTCGACGAGTTCCGTCAACGCCTCCCAGCGGCCCGGGCCCAGGTAGCGCTGCTCAACAGTTCGGCAATGCACCGTCGCCCAGGCGTAACCCAATTCATACGCTGATTCGAAAACCCGCTCGAAGTTGTCAGCCATCTCGGGCGAGTCGTCCCAGCCCCGGCGCATCTTGACCGTCGTGGGAATTTCAGCCGGCACCGCCTCGCGCACGGCCCTGAGCACATCGATCGCATCGTCGGGAGCGGTGAGAAAATGTCCGCCTCGGTTGCGTTTCTTCACCTTCTTGACGGGGCAGGCGAAGTTCACATCGATCACGTCGTAGTTCATTTTGGCCAGAAGGGCAGCCCCTTTGGCCATCTCATCGGGAAACGTCCCCATGATCTGCCCCGCAATCGGATGATCCCCCCCCCGGAATTTATTTTTCCCCCCATTGTCGTTGAGGGCAATACTTTCATCATGATCGGCCGGGACATTTTCTTCGAGACTTCCAGTGCCGCACTCTTCGGCCAGTAGATCCGGATCTTCCCGAGCGCGGCCCTTGCCCCCATTGATCAGCGTGCGATCGAGGAGCGCTTCAGTGACCGTGAACGGGCAGCCATGTTGCCTGGCGATGAGCCTCATGGGGGCATCGGAATAACCGGCCAACCCCGCCTGAAAGAATGGGGCATCAAAGCCCGGCACGAGGGCGGGGATTCGGGGATCCAGCTTGAAACTCTGGGCGATCGCCTCGATCGACCGGGGCAGGTCGCGATTCGTGGCGTAGTCGGGATGCAGTTGGACGGACATGGCATTGATGGTATTCATGTTCATCGCAGGAAGTCGATTGGTGATACACTTCGCGAAACGATGACCATGACGGATTTCACCACAGAGACTCAGAGAGCACAGAGGAAGCTGCATAGATGGCGAGGAAACGCATTCTCATGAAAATCTCGTTCCCCTCTGCGATCTCCGTGTCTCTGTGTTGCATGCTTATTCTTCTCGGCGGCTGCGAAAAGAAGATGTACGACTCTCAGCTCGCCACCCGGTCCTATCCGCTCACCCTCCACAGCACCGACACCATCGATGTCCAGGTTTTCCGCGATGACCAGACGATCGAACTGGTCAACGCCACCGCCCGGAGCTATCGCGATTTCGATCTCTGGATCAATCAGCGTTACATGCGGCACGTCGATGAACTCATCGCGGGTCAGACCCTCATCATCTCGCTCTGGGATTTCTACGACGAGCGAGGCGATCGCTTCAACGCCGGAGGCTTTTGGCGCACCAGGGAACCCCATCGCGTGCGGCTGGTCGAGATCCAGCCTCGGGCGAATCTTCCTTTGGTGGGATTGGTCACGATCCGGGCGGAGGATGTGAACTGAGTGGGGAAGGGTATGGGGACTGGGGATTTGGGGGCAGAGTCACACTCGGCCGTATGTCCGGAAGCTGTAGGCGTGTTCGTGTTTGTCGTCGGGCTCGTGATGTTCATCGTGGATGAGCGTCCAGTCGGCTACGTCATAGTCGGGAAAAAACGTGTCACCCTCGATGTGGGCGTGGACGATCGTCAGTTCCATGGTGTCGGCTCGGGGCAGGGCCAGGGCATAAATCTCGCCCCCTCCCAGAATAAAGGGATTCGAATCTTCGCTGGCCAGATCGAGTGCGTCTTGAAGCGTGTGGGCCACCTTCACCCCATCGGGTTGGAAATCAGCTTGCCGGGTCACGACGATGTTCACGCGATCGGGCAGGGGCTTGTTCAGCGTCTGATACGTCTTGCGACCCATGATGACGTGGTGCCCCAGCGTGAGCCTCTTGAAGCGTTTGAGGTCCTCGGGCAGTCGCCAGGGCAAGTCGCCCTGGACGCCAATGACGTGATTCTCCGACATGGCGGCGATAAGTGTCAGGGCCAAGGATAATCCTCGAATGGGGCTACGTTCTGGAGATTCTGGGGGGTCATTCCATTGCAATCGAAACGAATCGGCGAGAGTCAACTATACTTTGAGGCTCGCACATTCACCAACCGACCCCCGCCCCCGGACTGGAGAACGATCATGAACATCAATCGATTCAAGGCCCTGCTCGGGGCGTCCATGGCAATGACCATCACCGGCAGCGCCCTCGCCCAGGGGGGACGCAACGTGACCATCGAGACGACGAAGATCACCGATCACGTGTACATGCTGGTGGGGCAGGGGGGCAACATCGGTTTGTGCGTGGGCGAGGATGGCGTCTTCATGATCGACGACCAATTCGCTCCTTTGACGGGGAAGATCCTCGCCGCGATCGCTGAGATCACGGATCAACCCGTCGAGTTCCTGCTCAACACTCATTACCATGGCGACCACACGGGGGGCAACGAGAACATGAGTGGCGAAGGCGCGATCATCGTCGCCCACGACAACGTGAGGCAGCGCATGAGCACCGAGCAGTTCAGCTCCACCTTCAACAGCACCACGCCCCCTTCTCCCGAGGGGGCATTGCCCGTCATCACGTTCGCCAAGTCGATGACGTTTCACTACAACGACGACGACCTTCACATCTTCCACGTCTCGGACGCCCACACGGATGGCGACGCCATCGTCCACTTCCGCAATGGCAACGTCTTTCACATGGGCGACACGTTCTTCAACGGGATGTACCCCTATATCGACGCCGACGTGGGCGGGACGATCGATGGCGTGATCGCGGCGGCGGACGCGGTGCTGAAGCTCGCCAATGGCGACACGAAGATCATTCCGGGGCATGGTCCCCTGTGTGGCATCGACGACCTTGAGGCTTACCGCTCCATGCTGAAGGGGGTCCGGGCCAACATCCTGAAACTCATCAAACAGGGCAAGAGCAAGGACGAGGTCATCGCGGCCAAGCCCACAGAGGAATTCGATGAACAATGGGGCAAGGGCTTCATGAAGCCCGACGTCTTCACGGGTTTGGTCTACATGGGTTTGGCACGCGCGCAGGAATGAGATCGTCGAAGATCTGCCGAGGTGGATAGAAAATTGAAGTTTGCCGAGGCGGGCAAGAATTGGGCATTGGTCAGAACTTGTATTATGGTTGCCGATGAAGTTGACTCAAGTTGTCACCCGTTTTTCATCGCGACGACGTGAATCAAGTCTTGACATGATCAACAACATCGAGTATCAATTTCTGAACTGGGGGATTTTCTGGAATAGCTTCGCTCTGGGACGCGAGGTTCATGTTTTCATAGCATAAATAGCAGAAAGGATTAGAGATGTTTAATGCATTTTCATTCGCAAAAGTAGCCGCACTGTTAATCTGTATCTTCCTGACTTCCGTTCGAACATCGCATGGTCAACTAGATTGCGCGTGTTTCGACCGGGTGCAGCCGGGGGGCATCGGTGCCGGCGACGTGTTTGGCCACTCAGCGCACATCAATGGAGATTATGCAGTCATTGGAGCGCCTGGGAAAGGACCTGGAACGAAACCAGGAACCGCATTCGTCTACAAACTTGAAGGTGAGAATTGGGTTTTACAAGCGCAATTGTTAGCGAGTGACGGAAATGCGAATGATTATTTTGGCGCATCGGTTACCATTTCAGGCGATTTAATCGCCGTGGGAGCGATATTAGCGGATCCGTATGGTAAAAATTCAGGCGCTGTCTATGTTTTTCGCCGATTCGGGTCAATCTGGACTGAAGAGGCAAAACTTGAACCCAATCCGAATTCGGAAGAACCGGTCGTATCCCATGATGCTTTCGGGAACAGTGTTGCAATTTCAGGCTCCATGGTCCTTGTAGGAACTCCTGGTCATAATACCAATGGACCGAACACTGGTTCTGTATTGGTCTTTCAACCTGTTCTCGGGTTATGGAGTGAGGTACAACGGATTGAACCAGCCAATTTTCAAGCCGGCGCTGATTTTGGATATAAAATAACAACCTCTGGAACGACGGCCTTTATTTCTGCGTATGGTCACGACTCATTTTCAAATACTGACAACGGTATTGTTTTTGTGTACGCTTTTACGGGGGGAACCTGGATTCAGACTGCTCAGATTACAGGCTTGATCAATGGTGCTCGCTTCGGAGTAGATCTCGATGTCGATAATAACAAACTGATCGTGGGCACAATTGGAGATGGCGCGTATATATTTACTCCGGGAGTTGGTGGGATATGGCAAGAATCAGCACACCTAGTCCCGCCGGGACCTTCATCAACTGCGCTCGGACACTCAGTAGCCATTTCAGATGATATTGACGGGACAGTCGCCTTTGTCGGTGATTACGCATTCGATGTCTTGGACACTGATCCATCCTGTGTTGCTCCCACTCCAGAGGGGCAATCAAGACCGGATCATCTCGGAGCTGGTGCGGTCTACACTTTTGCAAGCTGTACGGGGCAATGGATTCATACGAATACCGATGTTTCTGATGTCGTCTCGTTAAATGGCCTATGGGGTGTATCCATTGCCGCAGAAAATGGTCGCATTGTGATTGGCGATTGGGATTTTGGCAACGGTTTAATTGGTGGGGCGAGTTTCGGATATATTGATAGTGATGGCGACGGCCTGCCTGACCTG
>JAPULD010000073.1 GCA_027295365.1 Planctomycetota bacterium | reverse complement strand
GACACGGCGCAGGGTATGAATCGCATGGTGTCGAGGACGCCCAGACCGGCCGTCACCGAGCCCCCCGGGCTGTTGATGTACAGGCTGATGTCTGCTTTGGCATCATCGTTGGCCAGAAAGAGCAACTGGGCCACGATGAGGTTGGACGTCTCGTCCATGACGGGACCACCCAGGAAGATGATCCGATCCGTGAGCAGACGGGAGAAAATATCGTAGGCCCGCTCTCCGCGGCCGGTCTTTTCGATGACGATTGGTACAAGCTGGGACATAATTGATCGCAAGCCTCGTTGCGTGATGTTCGTGAAGGGACCAGGGGAACGAAAGTCGGGTCATCCTGGATCAGTGTTTCTTTTCTTCAGCCTCTTTTTTATCGTCGGGGGAGAAGACCTTGTCCACCAAGCCATATTCCTTGGCTTCATTGGCGTCGAAGTATCGATCCCGCTCGCCATCCTTGGCGACAGTCTCGAAGTCTTGTCCCGTGTGTTTGGCGATGATCTCGTTGAGGGTGCGCTTGGCCTTGATGATCTGTTCGGCCTGGATCTGAATGTCAGTCGTCTGACCCGACATGCCGCCATAGGGCTGGTGGATCATGACCTTGGCGTGGGGCAGGATGTGCCTTTTGCCTTCGGCTCCGGCTGCGAGCAGGACGGCTCCGCCTGAATAGGCGCGACCGATGCAGAACGTCGACACGCTCGAGGAGATGAACTGCATCGTGTCGTAGAGCGCGAGCGTGTCGTCAACCGAACCGCCCGGGCTGTTGATGTAGAAGTTGATCTCCTGGCCACGCTTTTCGTTTTCCAGGTAGAGCATCTGCATCATGACCCGGGCCGCGGAGGCGTAGTTGATCTCCCCGATGAGGAAGACGACTCGATTTTCGAGCATCAGCTCGTCGAGGGTCATCTCGCGGGTGCGCTGGTAATTGGCCGCCGCCATCGGCATGGCGGGAGCAGCCCCAGGACCCGAGACTATTCCTTGGTTGGGCATCGGCGTGTGGTTGATTTGATCGGATAAACCGTAGTAATTCATATTCTCGATAATCCTCAGTAAGTGGGAGGCATCATAGGCCCGCTGGCCCTATCGGCAAGAAATCCGCCTTGCTGGCTCAGAAATCGGTGATTCGTGCCCAATTTATCAATGTCGTCCTGAAATAGCGTGGTGATCTGGCGTTCACAACCCAAATAATGGGCATCGGATGGTGAATGGTTCACGATTCGATTTTTTATGCCAATGTGTGGCAAGCTCGTAGGTCGGGTCGAGACCCGACTCAGGAAGTAAGGGGGCAGCCGCCTTCGTGGGCGTTTATCAGAAGTGGGTGACCAATGACGCCCAGTCGGGTTACAACCCGACCTACCGCGGGCACATTTGCCATGGCGAAAGTGTATATGTCACCCGAGGGCCATTCTCAATATTCGGCAGGTCGAGCGCAGTCGATCTTCAACCCCGGCGTATGAACAGATAGTCACTCGATAAGGGCTCCGGAGGAATGACCTTGAACCCACGACACAACAACTTTTACACGCATGAATGCCGCTCGATTGGGGTGCCACTGAGGGTCTCGACCCTGCTCGGCCTCCTGTTGGCGTTTCTCATTACCCCAAGTTCACAGGCCCAATGCCAATACGAGGCGATACTTCTGGAGGGGCCTTTGTGCAGTGGGGGCAACCCCGCCGGGATCACACCCCAAGGCCTTGATGCAAATGGCAACACTGTGGGATCCAGTTCTTGCTTCTTCAATTTTTTCGCATCCATGGTCAGAGCCGATGGCACCGCCTCGTGGTTGACGCCCCCTCCCAACTCGGGCGAGAGCAAGGGCATCGCCATTCTCGATCCCGACCACGTGGTAGGCCGGGCCGTACCCACGGGAGCGCCGATCGGAATCGCCGCGATCTGGGAGTTCGGGCAGGGTCGTTTTCTCAACATGTTGCCGAATACTGATGCGGGAGTAGCATCCGGAATGAATTCATCGGGTCAGATCGTCGGGCTCAATTACGACAGTATCTTCGGGCCTCGACAAGCGGTTCTCTGGGAGGGCGATCAGCCGATCGCCCTGGATCTTCCCGTGGAGCGCAATGGCAACAGTTCCGCCAACGACATCAATGAACAGGGCCAGATCACGGGCTGGATGGGAGGTGCGCCAAGCACCGATTCTCAAGCTTTCATCTGGGACAACGGGGTTGTCCTGGACCTGGGGGCGATCCCGGGTGGGACCACGGCGGAAGGGATGGCCATCAACAACCTGGGCCACGTGACAGGCCGAGGTCACATTCCGGATGGCGTAACAGAATTTGGCAGCAAACATGCATTTTTCTGGGATGGCCAGACGATGATTCGTCTTCCCGAACTGCCCGACACGGTGGAGAGTCTTCCGAATGACATCAACGATGCCGACCAGATCGTGGGCCAGAGCTTGGTGGACGATGGAGTATTCGCCAAGTATTTTACGCTCTGGCAGGATGGGCAGGTTTACAACTTGGACGATCTGATCGTCACGAACCTGAGCAACGTCACAAACTCAAATGCTTACGCCATCAACAACGATGGACAGATTCTCGTTCACGCAGGATCTGAGTCATATCTTCTCAATCCCATCGACTCACCCCCGGGGGATACGGACAACAACTGCGTAGTCGATGTCGATGACCTTCTGTGCGTACTGACCGAGTGGGGGAACACGATCTCCATCGCGGATGTCGATGACGACGGGATCGTCGATGTATTGGACCTGCTGCAGGTGCTGGCGGATTGGGGATGAAGGCAAAGTTGAAAATCGAAGATCCGCCGGGGCGGGTTGAATATTGACAGTTGAAATAAAACAGAATTCAGAAAACAAGAACTGACAACTGACAACTAACTTCCCCTCACAACTCCTCCTGAATCTCCACCCCCGGAAGTGGCGTCGGATGCTTGGTGTCGTCGGGGTCGGTGTGGTCCGTCTGTTCCGGAAGGATGATCGTGAACGTTGATCCCTCGCCCAGGCGCGTCTCCAACGTGAGCTCGCCCCCATGGTCGTTGATGAGCTTCTTGGTGACCGCCAGGCCCAGCCCGGTTCCCCTTTGCCCCTTGGTCGAGGCGAATGGCTCGAAGATGTCCTTGCGCAACGCCGGGTCGATCCCCGGGCCATTGTCAATGACGGAAATCTCGACGACTTGCGTCTCGGGTTTGTAAAGCGTGCGCACCGTCACCACGCCCCGCTTGGCCGGGATCGCCTCGACCGCGTTGAACAGGAGGTTCATCATCGCCTGGTGGATGGCGTTGGGATCCGCGTGCATGGGGGGCAGGTTTTCATCCAGCTCGAAGTGCAGTTTCGATTTCTTGCGCTGGCAATGCGATCGGATCAGCTCCGCCGCCTCGCGGATGAGCGTGTTGAGCTGGATCTGCTCGATCTCCAGCGTCTGGGGCTTGCTGAAGGCGAGCATGTTGAGCGTCAACGCGAAGATTCGATCAAGGTTGCGATTGAGGATGGGCCATCCTTCCTTGGCCATGTCCAGATCGCCCCGGCCCAAAGCGAGTTCGACGGCGTCCGCCCCGCCCCTGAGTCCCTGCAAGATGTTCTTGATCGAATGGCTGAGGGAGGCGACGGTTTCGCCCACCGTGGCCAGTCGCTCGTTCTGCACCTTGGACGTCAGCAACTCCGCGTTGAGCAAGGCGAGTCCCGTGTGCTGGCCAAAGACGTTGAGCAGTTGCAGTTGTGATTCGTTGAAGGCTCGATCGGTTCGCGATGACTCGATGTGAATCGCCCCGAACATACGGTCCCCGCAGCGGATCGGCACGCACAGCACGGCGTACTTGGTGATGGTGCCGCTGCCCCCGGAATTGAAACGCTGGTCGGTGAGGAACTTCGTGGCCAGGACGCCATGACCAGAATTCATCGCCTCGGTCAGCACGATCCGCCCCACGCCAATGTTTTGCTCCTCTCGATGGCGATGCGATGAGCCGTAGCGCATGATGATCGGGTCGAGTTCTTCATGGGGTTGATCACCCAGCAGGACCAGACCTCGGTCGGGGTCGAACTCTTCGAAGATCAGGTCCATGACTCGTTCGAGGAGTTCATGTTTCTTGAAACTAGGGCCGGTCAGGGCGATGAGGCGGTAGATGACCCTCAGGTGTTCGAGTGCGGTATGCAAGGGATCGGGAGCCTGGCGGAGCATCGAT
>JAPULD010000072.1 GCA_027295365.1 Planctomycetota bacterium | reverse complement strand
CTGCAATCTGCAAGACTGCCAGCCAAAGTGTTACGGAAATGCAAATTTATTTTCAAGAAGTGATCAAGACTCGCCGTAGTCAGCCACGGGACGACCTTCTCAGCATGTTCCTTGCAAGTCAGGATGAAGAGAGCATATCGGACGAGGAACTATGTGCCCAATGTGTATTGTTGATCACTGCGGGTAATGTCACAACCGTCGACCTGATTGGAAATGGGTGCCACGCCATACTTTCAAATGGCGAGCAGAGAAAATTGCTTATGGATAAACCCGACTTGCTTGAAGGCGCTATCGATGAAATGCTTCGGTACGACAGTCCCGTCCAGCTTTCTCACCGTGTCGCGCTCGAGGATATTGAAATCAACGAAAAGGTGATCAAAAAAGGGCAAATGGCCTTTGCCGTACTCGGTGCGGCGAACCGAGACCCCGAACACTTTCACGATCCCGATGCGTTTGACATTCAACGGAAAAAGAATGACCATCTTGCCTTCGGCACCAGCATCCACGTTTGCATCGGACTTTGGCTCGCTAAATTGGAAACCCAAATCGCTATCTGGTCATTATTGGAAAAGGTGCCAACTCTACGACTTGCACAGGAAGCTCCTAAGCGGAAGACCAACGGTCCACTCGTGCGAGGATTCTCCTCTTTAACAGTCAGTTGGTAGCGATATAGACGTATCATCTTGCTACTGTGGCCCGGCGCCCCGCGGGAGCAATTCAGCGCACCGTTCGGCGGCTGCATTCAGATAATTGTAGTTCGTGATACGCCATTGATTGAGCGCAGCCTCAACGAGACTCTGATCCTTACTTGCTAGCGCGTCTCGAAGAGCCGGCATGAATTGTTCAGATTCATCGAAAGTCTTGACAATGCGATCCTTCAATTCGCCTTTCCCGAACGCACCGATTGTACTTGCCTTGTTCACATAGCCGCTGCGATCAGTCTCATTCAAGACGCGCGCAAGCTCTTTATTCAATCGTTCAGCGCGTTGCTCGAAATCAAGGGCCGAAATATCGTAGTAGGGCTCGATCACTTCAAACTGGATCGCGACGGCAAGTCGTAGGGTTCCCAACGCGATTCTCAGATCTTGTGGCCATAAATTCTCATTGCCGTGTGGAAGGGAGAAGTCAGACAAAACTACTTCGTTGAGTCGTCTCGACGCTAGAACGAAAAATTCATCATTGTTTACACGCCAACGGTCCAACGCGTTGCGTATGCCCTCCACATTATGGTCGCGAATCGCATCCTCCAATGAAGCATAAATTGTCCCCCAGTCCACCCAAAGACGTCTTTTCATTTCTATGTCGTAGGGAGATGTGTAGGGGGATCTGCCAGACTCTGGATCAAGCCCCCCTAGCTCACGGGATTCTTTCATAAGGACCTCAATGTTCGCATTGAGCTCTTTAATTCGGTCCGCAGAATTCAGTGTGGTCCATCCTTTTGAATAAGGCTCGATAATCTCCCAGCGCCAGCGGTAGCCCAAGATAAGACTGCTCAAGACTATGTTTACGCGTGGTGGCCCCGACAGCTCTGCCCACTGCAAAAGATCAATGGTCTGCATACGCTCTTCAATGTCTGTCTTCGATTGCTCAAACTTCTTCTTCTCTAATTCAAGTATCTTCCTGTCGTTCGAATCGTAATAGCCTCTTGCGATCCACGTGCTTGTGATCAGGAAAAGGCAAATCCCCGCAAAGGCGCCATACTTGCGGCTTAAATTCTCGGCATCCCCCGCTATTTTTTCATGCAACGCTATTTTCAGATTTGGATCAACCATCGAATCTGCCCCGTCCCGATTATTGTTGTTCTCTTGCTCATTAACCATGAACTAATGTCCTATAGACACAAGGTGGATAAATACTACGTTCGATGCACTCCACATTATATCCCGAACTGTTGTTTGGGGGGACTGCAGAGACGCAGAAGAATAGTAACTAGGGTTTAATGGGAAAGGGAAATGCAGGAGGAAGCAATGGGGGGGCGGGAATCTGTTCTGACGGTCATTGCCAGTCCTGAAGGGTGCCTAGGGTCAATTGGTTATCGCACGTGGCGCGTCATTACCCCTGCCGCGGCCGGTGGTTGCGTTCGTAGTGGTCGCCGAGGAAGTCGCTGAAGTAGAATTCGAGATAGGGATGTGTGATCGGCTCGGGGTCGGGTCCGGGTTCGGCTTCGAGGTTCCTACTCCTCCACGACACAGTAGAGAAAACTCTCCCCGCGCAGGTACAGCTCCCCATCCACGAGAGCGGCTGAAGCGCTAAAACTGTCGTCGAGTTGATTCAGGGCAAGGACTTCGGGCCGGGCGTCGTGGCGCAGCACCAGCGTCGCGCCGTCGAGGTCGGTGATGTAGATTCGACCCGCCGCGCCCACGGGGGAGGCGTAGACGTTGCGAATGCCGCTGAGCCTCTGGGGGCGGAGGGGTTCCTCGCCCGTCTTGGCGATCACGCGGGACAACTGGCCCTGGTAATGGTGAAGAAAATACAGGGCTTCGTCATAGAGCAGGGGGGACGGCACGTAGGGCGTGCCTCGCCTTCGCATCCAGACGAGATTTTCGGTCATGCCCAGATCGCCTTGGGCTCCTTCGAGCCTGATCGCCAGCATGGTCTGCTTTTCATAGCTGCTGCCTGCATACACCATGCCATCTGATGAAACAGGTGACGCAACGACGTTGTTGGAGAGTCCGCCGCATTCCCAGATGATTGCGCCGGTGGCGAGATCGTACGCGCGGAGGCGTTTGGAGCCACTGACGATGACCTGGGGCGATCCATCATGCACCACGATGATGGGCGTCGCCCATGATGTGACCTCATCACGATCGACGGTCCAACGCCTTTCACCAGTGCTTTTGTCGAACGCGACGACAAACGAGGCTCCTTCGTGATCCCAGTTGACGATCAACATGTCGCCATACAAGGCGGGCGAAGCTCCCTCGCCATGGGCGTGCTTGCTTTGCATCTTGCCGAGGTCGGCTTGCCATATAAGGGAGCCATCCAGGTCGAGACAGAAGAGCCCACGAGAGCCGAAGAACGCGAACAGGTGTTCGCCATCGGTGACTGGCGAGGCCGAGGCCAGACTGCCCGTGTTGTGGGTCCGTTCATGAGGCAACTCCTCGTGAAGCGTCCGTTGCCAGACAATCTCGCCATCGGAGCGTCGGATGGCCAGGGCGACGAATTGCCGACGGTGCGTCACGGGTGAATTGTCATGGGCTCCGGGTGCGGTGTCGGGGGCAGGTGTCACGGCATCGCCGACCGAGATGGCGGCGGTCACGAAGACATGATCACCCCAGACGATGGGGGTCGAATGCCCATGCCCGGGCAGGCCGATCTTCCAGCGGATGTTCTTCGTTTCGCTCCATTCGACGGGAGGATCGGCGTTCGGAGCGACCCCCGTGCCGCGCGGGCCTCGCCATTGTGGCCAGTATGAATTGGAAGGCGTGGAACCAGCCTTGGTCGAGAGGGGATCTTCTTGCTGAAGCGGATTGGAAATGCTTGTATCCACCGATTCGATCTGTGTGTTCGGTTCGGGTGGATTTGCCGGCGTCCCTTCGGATTCGGAACAGCCAATGACGCCGAGGCTCGACAGCAGAAGACTCACGAGCATGGACACGCGCATCATACCCCTGGCAAGTGATTTATTGTTCATGGGTCCTTCGCTATCACACACAAGGGATTCACCCCGCGGGGGCCGGTTCGGCGTTCACATCGCCATCGATGACTTGCCGCAACGCCTCCATGTCCTTTTCCAGGCACTTTCGCATCATGCCATTGAACAGGTATCCGAGGGGGCTGAACAGCTTGGCCATGAACGTGAGAGGGGTCGCGGAGAAAGACCTCTCGACCATGGTGCCACGATCGGATTCTTCGAAGCGGTATTCCGACTCATAGAGGCAGCCGCAGTTATGGGCGATCGATACATACCGGCGTTCGGGCTCGAAGATGGTGATCTCCATCTCCTCGGTCGCTTCCTTCTTGAACATGATCCGCGTCTCACGCCACTTGAAGCCAACGCCCATGGGGCCATCGCTGAGCTTCTCGATCTTCAGGATGCCGGGGATGCGATCGGCGCAGTTCTCGATGTCGCTGAAGACCTCGAATACGCGGGACAGGGGAGCCTCGTAGTGCTTGCTTACGACGATACGCGCCATGGTGGATACCTCATGCTCATCGGAGCGAGGCAGTGTGCGCTCGCCCTCATCCATTCTTCAACATAAGCCTCAGTTTCACGCGGGAAAATTTCACGGTTTCGAAAAATAATTTCCAGGGCGGTTTCACTCCCCTTTCTTGAACAGGTCCAGGAAGCGGTTCTCGTAATGCTCGAAGATCTTCAATCGATCAAGCTCCTGCTTGAGCCGGAAGGCGTGAGCCCGATCCTCAAGGGCCATTTCGAAGAGGTGCTCGATCCGCAGGCGGGTGGCATCGTCAGGTTCGGATCGTTCCGTTTTATCTTGCTCGTTGTCGTCTTCACCGTTCTCCTCGGGTTCGGGAATATTCATCCCTTCCTCGTCCGCCTGTTTCTGGGCGGTCTCCTTCATCTTTTCGAGCAGTTGAAGCAAGCCTTGCTGGACCGTCTCCGCCTGCTGCTGGATCTCCTCGAAATCAAGGTCGATGCCCGCGAGCTTCGTGAATGTTTCGAGCACGGCCATCGAGGCCCTGGGGTTGGGAACCCCCGCGGCGAAAAATGGCAATTCGCCCAACAGGCACACGCCGGGCAGATTGCGCTCGGCGCAGGCGGCCAGGAGGACACCGTTGAGCCCGCTGATCTGTCCCTCTTGCAGGGGTTCGGCGCCGAGTTTCTTCATCTCATGCAACTCATCGTTCTCAGTGGCCACGCTGAACACGCGAGGCGTACTGGAGGGATGCAACTGTGTCGCCATGGCCGCGAAGGTGAAAACGCGTTTCACGCCCCGCTGCATGGCGTAATCGAGCAAGCGATGGCAGAAGGCGTATCCATTGTGTTGGGGCTGCCCCTCGCCCAGGAAAATCAGAATGTCGTGGTTGTTCTTGGGATTGCGCCACTCGAAGATCAGGCTTCGGGGCAGGCGACCGCTGCGGGCGAGACCATCCTTGACCTCGATGGTTTGCACGTCGAAGAATTCCGAGGAGGGCATTTCAAAGACGAGTTTGGCCCCCAGCTTGGCGACGAGATAGGACCCGGCCCCGGCCGCGACATTGCCCATGCCGGGCCAGGCGGAAATGAGCCAAGGTTCTCGAAGTTCGTTGCCGTTCGCCATGAATCACCCACCTCTCCAGTTCAATGCGGTAGGAATCAATCGGAGGAAACAGCCGATCACCGATGCACAAATTGATTCTATGAATTCTGATCCCGTGTGGCGAGGGGTCATTTCATTGGATTCGGAAAACGCCCGGAGAATGACATCCTTGGGTCAATCAAGGATGAGTGTCCTGTCCAATCCCGGTTCAGTTGACCCCTGGGCGTCGATGCGAGACCATGCGACTCATCTCATCGGCCTCATGGATAAGGGAAACCGACTTGAAGATCAGCATCAAGTATTGCGTACAGTGAA
The DNA here is from genome assembly GCA_027295365.1 of Planctomycetota bacterium. GTDB lineage: Bacteria > Planctomycetota > Phycisphaerae > Phycisphaerales > SM1A02 > JADFSH01. The sequence goes on along the minus strand of JAPULD010000072.1, from coordinate 13,452 downwards.
ATTACCAGCCTCAAGCCGCCAGTCTGGCGGCTGCGCTGAAAAAGGCCTTGGATACGAACGCCGAGCTGATCGAGGGCGGAGGTGGCGTCTTTGATATCAGGACCGATGGCGATCTCGTGTACAGCAAGCAGGATGAAGGCGATCGCTTCCCGGAAAATGATGAGATCATCGATCGACTGCGTGATCGCGATTCATGAGGCTTGCTCTCACGCGGCCATGCGAGGCGTTGATGGCGGGACAAGGATCTGCTTCACCCAGATCGGTAACGCGTTGATGATTTCCGATTTGCGGTAGCCACCCACGGCCCCCGCCTCGATGCACGCCTGGAGCAATTCATCGTTTTCCGTCGCGGTGTAGACATGCACCGGAAGATGGGCGAGTGTCTTGGTCTGCATGACATGCCGAACAATGTCGAGCGCAGTCAGGTCGGGCAGGTGCAATTCACTGAGAATCATGGTGGGCAGGGGCGTTTCGCCTCGCTCCATCTGCTGGAGGCAACGAATCGCGCCAGAGCCCTCGCGAATCCAACTGACCTTGGCCCCGAATTTCTTTTTCATCAACGCGATGAGCAAGGTCGCGGCAAGCGAATCGTTTTCAAAGAGCAGTACGTGGTGATTATTGGGATTCACGCAAAGCTCTGGCAGTGCGGGCGAGCTTGCCTGTGCCGGGGCTTGGATCGATTCAGTCCTCATGGCCTTGCTTTCCAGGCATACCCGATTCCGGCCTTCCTGCTTGGCTCGATACAGGGCCTTGTCCGCGGCGGCAATGATTTGCTCGACGTTTTTCGTGCCTGCTGGTGGAGCCGGATCGCAGATCGAAACCCCGATGCTGATCGTGATCTGAATTTCATCAGGGCCTTCGGCAACGTGTCGCAGATCGAAGGGAGTACCGCCGACCACGAGACGAACACGTTCCGCACGTTCGAGCGCATTCGCTTCATCGATGTCAGGCAGGAGCACCGTGAATTCCTCGCCCCCGTACCGACACGCCGTACCGGTGTTGCCCACCGTATTCGAGACTCTCCTTGCCAATTCCACGAGCACTGCATCGCCAACCTGATGACCATGCGTATCGTTGACGGCCTTGAACCGATCAGCGTCGATCATGAGCAAGGCAAATGGCGATCCGTGTTCACCTGCCTTGGCCTGAAGCTGTCCGATGAGATCGTTGAACTTCGCTCGATTGCCGATCCCGGTCATGGCATCGGTCTCGACCTTCTGGGTCAGATCCACCTGTTGACGCTGGAGGTCATCGACTTGTCGTTGCGTCTCGATCTGCAAAGCCGTGACCATCTCACCGGCTTGCGACATGGTCTGCTGGATGTCCGGGGCCTGGCCGACCCGTTGATCGAGCATTTTGGCCATGTCCTGGGAGGCGATCGTAATTTTGGTGAGAAGACTTTCAAGGTCCTTGATGTCATAGTCGAACCAGGCGCGAGCCTTGGCGATCAGATCCGCCGTGGGTTGCTTGGGGTTCTCGTCGTTGAGGATCTCGCTGGCGATTCCGCCCAGTGCGACGAGATGCACGACATCACGATGCGTCTTTGAACTGCGATCGGGATCGTGGTGCAAGCCCACCGATTCGACCATGACTTCGGGCAATCGCCATTTCGTGCCCATCGCCGCCCCGACCTTGCTGTGTGTGAAGCCCAGCTCTTTTTGCTCGATCGGCACGAGATCACGATGCCGGGCTCCGGCTTTCGCGAGTACCTGGGCATAGTCCTGCTTGAGAACGAGGATCGATGCCAGCATGCCCATATCCTGGAACATGCCACACGCGAATGCTTCGTCCGGATCGCCTATTCCGATGTCAAGGGAGAGCTGGCGCGCCCCCGTGGCACTGTAGATTGAACGTCTCCAGAAATCCTCGAAATCGAATTCCTCGCAATCCTTGAGCGACTTGGTGACATCAACGAGACTGAAGCCCAGCACGAGCGACTTCACCGCGTTGAGCCCAAGGTAGGCCAGGGCCCGCTTGATCGATGAGCAAGGTTTGGCCAGTCCGTAGAAACTGGAGTTCACCGTGCGCATGACCTTTATTGAAAGTCCCTGGTCGCTCTGGACGAGCTTCTCGATCTCCTTGAGCTTGACGTTCGGATCGCTGGTCAATTCCAGCAGCTCGATCGCCACGGTCGGCAGAGTCGGGAGGTTCGGGTAATTCAGAATGTCTTCGTAGGAGGGTTTAGCCATGGCGATTGATCAGTGTCCGAATAACAGGCTTTGGATCCAGGTGAGATCGTCATTGATCGTCGTCAAAAGGCGGCAATTGCCATGGCCGTCGAAGTTTCCAGAATTTTCCCATCGACCATAAAAGCAGGCACTCCAATGAAAATCAGATGAGACCGGAGTCTTTTGAAGGATCCAATCATCCGGATCGTCAAAGCTCCGCATCGAATTATTTATCGGGTGTTGTGTCGGGCAGATATTGAGAATCAGGTGTTTGGATTACGTCTGCACGTGTGGCAAAAATATGGATTGAAGATAAGAAATACAGATCGGATTCGTTGAAGCGGGATAGAAGGCAATCTTATCGATCGGAGCGGAGCTTTATATCGGCAACCGGTGATCCAACAGACCGGGACTACCATGAGCTGATCATGCCACGGATTGAAATGCCCAACCATGATGGAGTGTTCCCATGGACCGAACAATGATTGATCGATACGAAGCAGGATCAGTTGCCTTGGCACACGCGATGGAAGGTCTGGATGAAGCTCATCTGGACGTTCATCCCATCCCGGGGACCTGGTCCATACGCGAACTTGTGGTTCACCTCATGGACAGCGATCAGGTTGGCAGCTTTCGCCTCAAATCGGTCATCGCCCACGACTCGCCGACGATTCATGCCTACGACCAGGATGCGTTCATTGCGCGATTGCATGTTGAATCGCTGGATCTGGCGACGGTGCTCCAGGCCTTCACCGCCAATCGCAAAGCCACGGCACAATTGTTGAGGGCCTTGCCAGATTAGACCTACGACCGGAAGGGGCACCATGAGGAAACCGGACCGACCACGTTGGGCGAGATGCTGGAGCACTACGTCTGGCATCTTGAGTACCACTTGAAGTTCCTGCATGAAAAGAGGGCGGCACTGTAAGTACCCTACCAACGATCACGCTTCTTGGACATGAGGAGGAATACATAGGTCATTGATATTGCTTCCGGGTCGACTTGTATCCTGGGGTTCGGGAGGTTTTGTTGGGCGTATGGTGTGGGATCATTGCCCCCGAGGGAGTTCAGGCCGGGCACAGCGCAAGAGGCTGCATGACCCGTTGGGCCGAGGCGACGCTCAGCGCGGGACTCAACACCGGGATCTCACTCACACACCAGCCGACGGCATCGTGGCCACAGAGAAACAGCCGACGCTCATCGAATGCGTTCACGTGGCAGGCCGGGAGCATCACCATCAGCAGCAGTCGCTTTTCCGCGGGACGAACATCCAACGCCATCAGATGGACGAGCCGCGATGGGTTCGTGCGGATCTCGAAGCAGCATTCTTCGCCGTCTTGGACGACATCGAGTTGCACTCGGTCGGTGCCGGGGCGGATCGTGTCGAGCAGCGAAGCAAAGTTGATTCGCGTCCCCAGTCGTTCGAATTGTTTCTTGAGCAATACCTTGTTCATCGTGTATTCCCCTTTCGTGCGCCGCGAGGTTGAAGCCACCAGGCGGAATTAGATTGAATTCACAGTCGCACATCGTTTTCATACAACAAGCCCCGAAGCACGGGTCTCCGGGGCGACATCGGACGCGATTCAGGCGTTTCAATCAGTCGGGAGGACCCTGGGTGACCAGCGCACTGAAACCATGACCCACGATGACAATCGAAGATGCGATCGTCGAGGTGTGGGGCGCAGACTCGTCGCCATCGGAATCGAGTTGTAGGTCGTCAATCAATGTTTGCACTCGTGTTGCTCCGGAAATTGGAAGGCGGAAGGATACGCGCGCCATTGTCGTGGTCAAGTGGTTTATGTAATAAACGACAAGTTCAATCAGTACATGCACACGAACGCACAAACATCATCCAATCACGTTCTACCAAGTGACGTTGGCTTTGTTCGAATTGAATTCTTGCTTGTCATGAGTCACATCGATCTCGGATAGTCGGTGATTGGTTCGGTTTGCTCGAGTATCGAATTCCGACTGCATGTGACCTGGCGATACGACGGTATTTCATCACTGACTGGCAACTCCGCGCCGTGGTCAGTCACTTGCATCTGTGGTACCTTCTCAGCTCTCCTGCCATCATTCCACTTGGAGCGCAGTCATGGATCCAATCTGGATCGCCGTCGCATTCGTTCTTGGTCACGCCGTTCGATTCGTCGGATTGCCACCCCTGGTCGGATTTCTCGCGGCGGGTTTTGTGCTCTGGGCATTCGGCGTGGAGGGGGGCGAGGCCCTGGACAAGATCGGCGATGTTGGCGTGTACTTGCTGTTGTTCGGCATCGGGCTCAAGCTCAAGCTGGGGAGCCTGCTGAGACCCGAGATCTGGGGGGTGGCCACCATCCACATGACCTTCACGACGGTGTTCTATGGAATCGTCTTCTTTATTATGAGCACGCTGGGGCTCGGCCTGGCCACGGGGCTTGATCTGATCGGCTGTGCCCTCATCGGATTCGCGCTCAGCTTTTCGAGCACTGTCTTCGCGGTGAAGATCCTGGAGGAAAGTGGGCAATCCGCAGCCCTGCATGGTCGCATCGCCATCGGCATCCTTATTCTCCAGGACATCATCGCGGTCATCTTTCTTACTGTCTCCCTGGGGAAGGTGCCCTCGGTCTGGGCGTTGGCTCTGTTCGGGCTTCCTCTACTGAGGCCTCTGTTCATGTGGGTCATGACTCGCAGCGGCCATGGCGAACTCCTCGTCCTGTTCGGCGTGCTCTTCGTTTTTGCCTCCACGAATCTCTTTGCCGCCGTGGGGTTGAAGCCCGATCTCGGGGCGATCGTATTTGGCGTGCTCGTCGGCTCGCATCCCAAGGCCAACGAGCTGTCCAACTCGTTGATGGGTTTCAAGGACTTGTTCCTGGTGGGTTTCTTCCTCACGGTCGGCCTGAAGGGAATCCCGACTCCGGGCGGGTTCAGCATCGCCCTGATGCTCACGGTGCTGATACCGCTCAAGGTGGCGCTGTTCTTTTTCCTGATGACCCGATTCAGGCTCCGGATCCGGACCTCGATGCTCGGGACGCTGAGTCTCGCGAACTACAGCGAGTTCGGATTGATCGTGGGCAAAGTCGCGACGGACGAGGGCTGGCTCTCCGAAGAATGGCTGGTGATCTTGGCCGTCGCCCTCGCCTTGTCCTTCATCGTCGCCGCCCCCTTCAACTCAAGAGCTCACACGCTCTACAAGAAGCTGGGAGATCGACTGCGCCGTTTCGAGTCAGAAAAGCGGATTCCAGGCGATGAGCTGATCGACCCCGGCCATGCGACGATCGCCATCTTCGGCATGGGGCGCGTGGGAACTGGCGCTTACGACGAACTGCGTCGGCGGATGGGCGACGTGATTGTCGGGATCGACCGAAATGCCGAAACCGTGGAGCAACACAAGGCCGCCGGACGCAAGGTCGTTCGGGGCGACGCCACCGATATCGATTTCTATAAGAAAATGAAAACCCGTTCGCATGAATTTCAGGTCGTCATGCTCGCCATGTCAAATCATCAAGAAATCCTGACGATCACATCGATCCTGAAAGAGAATGGTTTCAAGGGTCAGATCGTGGCGACCGCCCGTTACCCGGACCAGATCGACGAACTCAAGGCGGCGGGCGTGCATGCCGCCTTCGACGTCCTGGCCGAGGCCGGTTCCGGGTTCGCGGATGAGGTCTCAGACCTGTTCGAGGCGGCGCCGTCCGAGCAATGAATCATGAATGATTGTCGTGGCGGAGACGGTCAGTCTTCGTCATCGCTCGTCTTTGCTCATGGAATGCACCATGTACATCGCCACGAGCCGGGCTACGAGGAAGGCGAGATATAGCACACCACTCACGGCTTCCACGATGGCCAGCGAGCGCGCCAGGGGCGAGACCGGGATGATTTCGCCATACCCCAGAGTGGTCAACGTGACAAAACTGAAGTATGTGAGATTGCGAGACAAATACGAGGGGAGCTCTGCGTGCGTCAGGCCCTGGAACGACCCGGGGCTGATCTTCTCAAGGAGCACGAACGCGGCGCCCCATGTGAAGCCCAGCAGGAGATAGATGCTGGCCGCCCCGTACAGTGTTTCCTGGGTCACCCGCTTCGAGTTGAGCACGTGACTCAACAGGATCAATCCGGTGAATCCGAGGAACAGCAAGGTCGAGACCTGCCGGGTCAGGTTGATGGTGTAGCTCTCGCGGAACACCTGCATCCAGATGGAGGCCAGGAAAGGCAGCCCCAGAAAAATGGCGAGGCCCAGGCTTCGACGCGCGTAATTCACGGCGTACAACGAGGTGATCAGGATCAAGGTGGTCAGGACGCCGAGCAAGGCCCGGCTGTTCACGTCGCTGAACAGAGCATCAACGATCAGGTGTAGGAGGAGCGCCACCAGGAGAAACAAACAGGAATGGTGGGAGAACCAGCTCCGGCCCTGTGAGATTCCTTGACGAATCGATTCGGTTCCAGGTGTCATGGCAGGAGATCCGGGTTGATGCCACAGGGTTCGCGTCGGCCCATTATGCCGACAGCTTACGGTTTCTCGCTCATCTTGCACAAGGTCGTATGATGCGGGCGACAAGAGGTTGACCATGCGTATCCGCTGGAAACTGATGATTCTGCTGCTGGTCATCGCCCTCGTGCCATCGCTGACGACCGGGCTCATCGGGCGAATCAGTGGCCAGACCATGAGCCGGGAACTCGTCGATGACATCTCCCGGACGCTGGTGACCATCGCCTACAGCCAACTCGAGGACATCGTCGATCGGGCGGTCGCGATGCTGGAACGGGATCGAACGATCATTTCCACTGCGGTGGACATCCAGGCGAAGTCCGCCGAGCGTCTTCTGGCGGGAGATCCCGTGGTGTCGGGTCGAGCCTACCTTGACTCGGAGTTTGACGATCCGGCCACGCCGCCTCCCGGGTTGGTCGAATCGCCGGCGCATTCCCGCTATGACGAAACGGGTGTCCTCAAGTCCATGCACGTGTCCTACGACGTGCCGGTCATCCGATTGTCGCCGGGCATTCGTCCGGAGCAGGCCGCCGGCGACCTGGCCCGTCTTGCTTCGATGATCGACAGCTACCGGTTCGTGCACGATCGGCATCCAAACCTGATCCTCTGGCAGTACACCGCCATGAACTCGGGGGTGCAGTCCGCCTACCCGGGACATGGCGGGTATCCCGAGGCGTACGACGGGCGGGAACGCGTGTGGTACAAGAACGTCATCGACACCGGGATACCCCAATGGATGACGCCCATCATCGACGCCAGCACAGGCAAGCTCATGCTCACGCGGGCCGCCCCCATCTTCAAGCCCGACGGTTCCCTGGTCGGGGTGACGGCCATCGACATCTCGATGACCCAGATCATCAAGATACTCGACATTCCCGAGGACTGGCTCAAGGGCGCCAAGGCGGCGCTGTCGCTGCTCCTGCCCAACTCCGAGACGGGCGAGATCGAACTCACCGTCGTTGCGCAGCAGGCATACACGCACACCGAGCGCGATTGGGAAACCGAGGTCGAACTCGAAGTGTTGCGCTCCTCGGATCAGAAGTCGTTTGATGAAATGATCGCCGACATAGCCAATGGCGTGACCAGCGTTCGAAGGATGCCCTACCAAGGTGAGGATTGTCTCTGGGGATGCGGTCCCCTGGTCCCCCCCGATCAGCCGAACCAGATGAAGTCCGGCGCTTCGCTGGTCATCATCGTGCCCTTCCGGGACATTCTCGCGGAAGTGGCGCTCTCGGAAACAAAGGTTCGTCAGCGATTGGAACGACAATTTCAGTTTACCGGAGTGTTGCTGACGTTGGTGATCGGGGTCGTGATTCTGATTGCCTTTCTCGTCTCCCGTCAGGTAACGCTTCCGATACAAAGGCTGGCCCAAGCGGCGAGTCGTATCGCCGAGGGCGACCTCGAGGCAAGGGCCGAGATCACTCGGGCCGACGAGTTTGGCGAACTAGGCGAGTCCTTCAATGCCATGGTGCCTCATCTCCAGGATCGACTCAAGCTCAAGGAATCATTGGCCCTGGCCAAGGAAGTGCAGCAACACCTGCTGCCAGGGAAGCCGCCTGATATCAAGGGGCTCGATATCGCAGGACGGAGCGTCTACTGTGATGAGACGGGGGGTGATTACTACGATTTCATTCATTTTGATTCCTTCGGTCCCCGGCGCGTGGGAGTGGCAATTGGCGATGTCACGGGGCATGGAATCGCCGCCGCGCTTCTCATGACTGCCGCCCGGGCTGTCTTGAAGATCAGGGCACACCAGGGCGGTGACGTCTCGGAGGTTCTGGGCGACATGAATCGTCAGATCGCTCAGGACACCCCGGCCGGAAAATTCATGACCTTCTTCTATCTCGAATTGGACACCGCCCAGTTCACCGGACGCTGGGTCAGCGCGGGGCACGATCCCGCGATCGTCTACGACCCGACGAGCGATTCATTTGATGAACTGGAAGGTCGGGATGTTCCACTCGGGGTTGACGAGACGTGGGAATACCACGAAGAGTCGAGAAGCGGGTTCGACGAGGGTCAGGTCATCCTGCTTGGTACGGATGGCATCTGGGAAGCCAGGAATGAACAGGATGAAATGTTCAGCAAAGAACGGATGAAGGACGTCGTTCGAGCAAAGGCTAGCGAATCGGCCGACGTCATCGCCGATGCGGTGATTGATGCCGTCAGGGTCTTCCGGGGCGCCCGAGATCAAGCGGACGACATCACGTTGATTGTAGTGAAGTTCGTGGAAGATCGGGACTAGAACTGGCGCACCGATGCACGCTCAAAAAAACAGCTCGGGACGCTCCCACCAGGCGTCCCGAGCTTGTGCTGCCTTGTTGTTCGCAATGGCGTCGTGGCCATTGCTGCAAAGGGTCAACCCGCTTCGGCGCGGGGGTGAGCTTCGTCGTACGCTTCACGCATGCGTTGCGTGGTGAGATGCGTGTACACCTGGGTCGTTGACAATGACTGGTGGCCGAGAAGTTCCTGCACGCTGCGCAGGTCGGCTCCGTTGTCGAGCAGGTGAGTCGCAAAGCTGTGACGGAGCGTGTGGGGGCTGATCGTGGGATCGAGTCCTGCCTCAGCCAGATACTTGCTGACCTTGCGGCGGACGGATCGGGTCGAGAGTCGCGTGCCGTGCTTGTTGATGAAGATCGGCGAATCGGGGGTGGCGTTCACGCCGGCCTGCTGATAGTGCAGGTTGAGGATATTGAGGTAGTGGTTGATCGCCTTCATGGCATGCGACCCGAGGGGGACGATGCGTTCCTTGCGTCCCTTGCCGCGGATGACGAGCGATTGGTCGTTCGCATCGAAGTCGCCATGGTTGATGCCGACAAGTTCGCTGACGCGAATGCCGGTGGAATACAACGCTTCAAGGATCGCCCGGTCGCGGGCCCCCAGGAGATCGCTGTCGTCCGGGGCCGCCAGAAGCTTCTCGACTTCCTCGACGTTGATGGCCTTGGGCAGACGCTTGTTTTGCTTGGGCGTGCGGATGAGCTGCATCGGGTTGTTGCCGATGAGATTGAACTTTTCCATCCATCGATGGAAGGAACGGAGCGTCGCGATCTTCCTTGCCATGGTGGCTGCGGAATACTGATTCTCCTCGAGCCGAACCAGAAAGGCTCGAATCGTATCGACTTCCGCCGCAAACATCGCGTCGGTCACGGTGGCCGGCGTGACTTTGGCCACCACGTCGGCGTTGGACATGCCGTTGTTTCGAGTCTGGAAGGCTTGATGCTCCTGTTCGCGGCTTGTCCCGAGGTTGAACTCGTCGCCGAGAAACTCGACGTACTGCCTCAGGTCCACGCCGTAACAGCGGGCCGTGTAAGGACTGAAATGACGATCGTCCAGCAGGTACCGGAGGAATTCGTCGACGATTGGGAGATGGTTCCGTTTTGAACTGCTCATTGATCTCTGGCCTCTATATGAGTCAACTGCTTTGACAGTGAAAGCGCTATGCATCTGACGCCTCAGGAGGCGTCGTTGGAATTCAAGTTGCCGTCCTGACCGGGCTGTTCCGGATCGGCGAGTGACGATTCAAGTTGTTTTGTGATCTGGTGGGAGACGACCGCGGCGTCGAACCAGTCCAGCGGATGAGCGGGATCTTCCGCGAGCTGCGCCACGTGATCGATCATCTCGCGTTCATGGCCCCGTTCGAGGTGAAACCTCCAACGCTGTTCGCCCTTCACCAAGGTGATGATGTGACGTGAGCGCACGATGGGCGACGAAGGGATCGCGCCCTGGCTCAGATAATGATGTTGATGGGAACGTAGTTCGGCCATCGTCGGTCCTCGGCTGGCGCCGAAGACCGAAAGGCCTCAGCGCACGGGTTCCTGGGTTTCAGAAGGTTGAATCCGGTGCTGCTCGAATTCGAGCAAGTCGTGAATCAACCGATAACTCACAAATTCCGTGAACAGTTCCATGCTGACCAGATAGGCCTCATCGCCGAAAGCGCTGTCGGGTTCGGTGCGCCCCGTCGTGTATTGCTCGAGCCACATCAAAGTCTGGTGGTTCGAGGCGTCGAACACTCCCGCGGCCTGGGCCTGGGGGGTTTGAATCGAAACAAAATGCATCGGGGGATCGTCCGTCGGGGCCTTCGTCAGGGCCCGGGGATCGAGATCCGAGTAACTGCCGTCCTCGTTGCGGTGATAAAGCTGTAATGCCACGCCCATCTTGGGAGGGGGATAGGCGTCGTACGAGCTGATGGTGCCGACGATCAGGCCATCGACACCCAACAAGCGAAGCAACGTGCCCGCGTCTTCGGGGGTCGTGATGGATTCCAACTCGAGTTGGCGCATCGCGACGATGACGCGATTGACCGGCAGGGCATTCAAGCCCTCGACCTGCTGGACCTGCTCCGTGAAGAGGTCGGCTATCCGATACGTCTCGACCAGCGAACTGCCGGATTCATTGTTGAACGGCGCGACGGCCCAGAGCTGAGCGGTGCGGTAGGGGGCTTTCAGGAAATCGGGCGACTGCAGTTTCTGCGTCTCGCACGACATCAACAGCCCGACCATGAGCAGACTGACGATGATCGTCCGTCGGAACCGGATCGGGAGCCTACCTGGCTGCAAGAACTGTGCACTTGTCATGGCGTCCTGCCTTCTCGACTAGCTCCGCTTGTCGTAATCGACGCGAGACTCTTTCGAGTCCCGAGCCCGAGTTTGGGGTCAGCGATCAGGGCTGATGGGGCGGGCCGACCTGATTCGGATCGACGTTGACGACACCCTGACGGGGCATCGCGTAAGAGGAGCGGCCAGCGGAGACCGCCCAGATGTTCTCGTTGCCGGAGCGATTGGAGACGAAGTACACCATGCCATCGAACGCCCAGACGGGTTGGTAGTTCGCAAAGTCACCGTTCGTGAGGGTGGTGCGGTTGGTGCCATCGTCGTTGACGACCCACAAGTCCGACTGGCTGGGGGTGCCGGGCTCTTCATCGGGATCGACGATCGAGACGAATGCGATACGCCGGCCATCCGGCGACCACGTCGGGTTGATGATCGCGGCGTTTGCCGCCGAAGCGATTTCCGTGGGGTACATGGCTTCCCCATTCACGAAATCGATCGTCCAGATGCTGTGGTATCGGCTGCCCCGCTGGCGGGAACGCTGAAAGAGGATCTTGTTCTTCGCGACGTCGGGGCTCCACCGAGGGAACAGTCCGTAATCCAGAAAGCTTTGCGTCCCCGGCTTCTCGACGTTCAGGACCCAGATTTCCCAACGACCCGACTGCGTTCCGAATTTGCAGAAGGCGACGTAGCGTCCGTCGGGCGACCAGGTCGGATGCAATTCGTCAGCGGGGCTGGACGTGAGTTGGATCGGGCGCCCACCTTCGATGGAGGTGATGAAAATATTCCAGTTGCCATCACGGTTCGAAGCGAAGGCCAATCGCTTGCCGCTCGAATCGAACGTTGGCATCAGGTCGATCGCGGGATCGGTCGTGATCTGGGTGATCGTCTTGCCCGTCGTCGATTTGATGTAGATGTCCGCGGTATCGCGGTGCCTCGTCGAAGCGAAGACCAGCCTTTGCCCGGTGGGATCGACATCAGGATCGAAACATGAACCCTCTTCGGCGAACGTCACCTGCGTGAGGTTTCGATTGCCATCCGTGGGATCACTGCGATTGCTGGTGGAAGGGTAAATTTCGCCGTACAGACCGATGAGGTTGGTCCGGGAAGTCGAGCGTCGTTGCACAGGGGTCGGCGTGTGATACATCTCACCCGATCCGAAGCTCACGTTCGAAGCATTCTGAAAGTCGTAGGTCGATTCGTAAGGCTTCGGAGCCGTATTGATCATTGGCTGGAATGGAGCCTCGGCGACTTGCCTCGAATCGGAATTCGCCTTGGCATTCGCGATATTGATGTCCCGGTAAGGCTCATGCTTCACCACGGGTGACGTATTGCAGCCGCCAATGGCGAAGGGGAGAAGAAGAAGCAGGGGCCGAATTGCGTGGAGGTTCATGCAGTTCACTTCGCGTCTTTCCACAAATAGCTGGCAAGGCAATTTTGCTCGGTCCGAAGGTGGACCCGGCCTTGCGCTTCCTTCGGCTCCGCCGAATTGCGGCTGGTCAGTCATTTGAAACGGGGCGGATCCATCCGCACCCACATGTCGGCTTTCCGTCCGGACAGCCTCTTATCGGACGATTATCAGGGTCTTCTTGAACCCCTGACTCGTCCAAGGTCGTGGGTCCGACAGCGGGTTATCGGCATGATCGGACCTCCGCCTGAGTGGTTCTGTCAGGAAATGAAGCATCGTTTTTTTTAATGCTCCGGGCTGGGCCTCGAGTTTTTTGTCGCCCCATCGCCGGGGGGCAGAATCGGGGCTACACTGCTCGATTCGCTCGATCGCGTAGCTCAGTTGGTAGAGCAACCGCCTTTTAAGCGGTAGGTCCTGGGTTCGAGCCCCAGCGTGATCATTGGAGGGCCTGATTCGGGTCCGGTTTTTTTACGGATAAGGGAGAGAGCCATCTCGATTCTGGTGTTGCATGCCAATTGGACTGAAAACCGCCTTCATCTCTGGGCGGAATCCGGGTCTGCTTTTTCCCGGTGGCGACACGAAAATACCCAGAAAAGTGAAGCACACGGCGAAAGCGATTCTGGCGGCACTCAGGTCGCGATTGAATCGGCAATTCTTGCGCATCCCTTTTCCGCTAGTGCACACGAACTCCAGATCGCTCTGATTGAGAACGCAGGTCTTCGAGAATCAGACATCCATGCCGCTTCGACAATGGAATTGATGACGCCAGGAGATGGTGATGGTCCCTGGCCCAGTGATCGCCTGGGGGCCTGGATAGGCACTTTGGAGCCGGTTTCGGATCCCGAGCCGACCCGATCTCGCGTC
>JAPULD010000071.1 GCA_027295365.1 Planctomycetota bacterium | reverse complement strand
TGTTGAAGATCCGGATGTTCTGGCCATGCATGAACAACGACCCGTCTGGCCAGATCGCTCGGAACTCGTCGGCGATCGCGTTGCCCTCGAGAATAAACTGCCCGATCCACTCGGCGGAAAAATCCATCCACTTCCCCTGATCGTCCTTCACCTTGCCTTCGCACGTCCAGGTCCCGACCAGAAATTCGAAGAGCGCCAACTCTTTCGGGGCATCGGGGTGGATTTTTCCAAACGTGGACGTGGATGTGGGCACAGGCGACTCCTCTAGCTGCCGTGATCGTAAGCAAGCACTTCCTAGGAGTCGATCAGGTCTTGATATTGAGTTGCGGCTTCGGGTTTCCCCCAAACCTCGTACAGCGTGATCAGGTCCTTCGCCACATCCTTGAGCTGAAGGCTGTCCATACCCCACTTTGCCAAAGATCGCTTGTAGCACCTCAATAACTGGATCTCCGCCTCTTCAAGACGATCGAGGTCAAGGAGGGCCATGCCCCTGACTTGGTGGACCAGGACGCTTTGCCAGGTGTCTGGTTCCAGTGATTCATCGATGATGATCTGAGCCCGTTGAGCCGCGGCCAGGGCCTCATCGGGCTGTTCATGCTTGAGCAGCGCAACCCCGAGAATGAGTTCATCCTGGGCGAGCCAGTCCCAATTCTGTTCCGGCTGGGCCTTGTTGACCTCGATGCATTTTCTCGCGTAGTCAATCTCTTCGACCACCGATTCGAGCAGCTCACTGGCATAACGCAAGGCCCGGTAGTTTTCATACAGCCGCTTGTCACCCTCGCCATACACCTCGGTGCGAAGTTGCAGCGAAACAAGTTGATGGTGTTTCGCTTCCTCGTAGCGTCGGCAGCGGGCCAGCCAGTAACTGAAGTTGTTGTGGACTTCCGCGATGACGGCCGGCTTGCCCTGGATCCAGGGCGTGGTATCAATCTGGGCCACCGCATTGTCAAGCATCTCGTTGACGGTGATATCCGCCAACGTGCCGTCGGGTGCGTTGTTGAACACCATCGCGTTGAGCATGAACTCGTTGACGAATTCGACCTTCTCCGCCTCGGTCTCCAATTCGACCAATCGCTGTTGTGCGAGCGATTCGGCGTTCACCGCCCGATTCATGAGTAATGTCATCGTGAGTCCGAAGCCGGCGAGAAACAAGACGAAGCTCGCCGCGGAACCCATCGCGAATTTGTGTCGGGCCATCGTCTTGCGAATCGTGTACCAGGCACTGTCCCGCTTGGCCTCAATGGGTTCGCCATTGAGATAATGTCGAAGATCGCGAGAAAGTTCACCCATGGATTGGTACCGGCGATCGGGCATCTTGGCCAGGCATTTGAGGATGATCGTCTCAAGGTCGTCATCGACCTGGCGGTTCAGATCACTCGGATTCGCCGGCTCGGCGCTGACGATATTCTCCAGCGCCTCGCGCAACGGACCTGTCACCTCGTAAGGGAAGCGATCGGTGAAGACTTGATACAGCATCACCCCCAGCGAATAGACGTCGCTGCGGATGTCCATCAATTTGTGCGAACCCTCGGCCTGCTCGGGACTCGCCCAGGGCAAAGATCCCAGGAATTGCCCCGTGATACTGACCCCCGGAACCTCCGAAAGACTCATGTCCCCTTCAGATACGGTTTCCTGACTGCCCGGGGCTTCCTCGAACATCTTGGCGAGACCGAAATCGAGAACGTGGGGTTCTCCCGCCTCGTCGATGCGGATGTTGCTTGGCTTGAGGTCACGATGGATGACTCCCTTCTGGTGAGCGTAGCTGACGGCTTGGCAGATCTTCTCAAACAATTCCATTGTCGATGTGATGTGAAGAATCCCGCCGCTTTTTTCCTTCTGCTGGGCGACAAAGGCGTCCAGTGGCTGGCCTTCGATGAAGGGCATGACGAAATACAAACGGTTGTCTTGCGTGGTCCCGAAGTCCTGAACGTTCACCACGTGGGCGTGACGAAGGCCCCGGGCCAGGTCGATCTCCCGCTCGAAACGAATGCGCCCCGCGTTGGAATCAATGACGCCTTCAAGCAGGATCTTGATCGCCACCCGGCATTTCGTGTCGCCCTGGATGGCCTCGTACACCACGCCCTGACCCCCCCGGGCGATTTCGCGAACCAGATCGTACCCCTCGATGGTGGGCAATTGATTGTCCTGTTGCACACGACGCAGCTCGTGGAGCAGCGCGCCGGTGTCCTTGTACCACCGTTCGTCATTGACCACGATGCACTTCCTTTCAGCCTTCTTCGGCAACCTGCATCTCAATGATGGCGCTGAGGCGTTTGACGATCCTCGACTTGGCCTGGTACACCTGGTCCAGACTCATCCCAAGCTCCTGGGCAACCTGCTTGACGTCCTGGCCTTCGATGGCATACCGCTCGAACGCCAGACGATCCGACTCGTTGAATTCCGACTCAAGACACATCATCGCCCGTCGCATGTGATAGTGACGCCATTCCTGTTCCCAGGCGACGTCAATGGAATCGTCCGATTCCAGCGCTTCGGCGCGCGTGTCCATGGGTTGTACGGATCCCCGTGCCTGTTTCTGACGCAACTTGTCGCGAATTATGTTGCTTGCGATCGTCTTGAGATATCCCCGAAAGGTTCCCCGGGACGAATCGTAGACAAACGAGGGCATCGACTGGCTCAGCCTCGACAAGACTTCCTGCACCACATCGTCGCGATCGGCGGGCTGAAAATTCCACCGTCGGGCGAATCCCGAGATCAATTCGCCGTATTGATCGCAGAAATCCCGCCAGGCGACCGGGTCATCCCCTTCGCGAAGCCTCGCCAGAAGGGTGGCATGTGTCGAGGGCGCATCCATCAGGACAATTGTACCGAAGCCAATCTTTGCCGATTAATGCATTTTCTTTCAGACACTCGGAACTGATCCGTACTCCCCTAGTCACCAACCCGGCGGAACCGATCGCATCGGGTTTCAAGCCTGTGCGGCATTCGCTGGATCTGATTGTTCCAACCATTCCCTCAGTGAGAAAAATATGAAACACTTCCTCATAAGCATCTCGTTCTTGATCGCTTTTCTCGGCTCCGTCACGATCGTCACACCCCAGGAAACACAAAGCCAGACCGAAATTCTCAAGGTTCAGGTGGGCGATGGCGTCGTGGACGGCTCGTTCATCGTTCCTTACACGAATGTCTGGCAGATGTTTCAGTTTGACGCCGATGGCGAGCGAACGCCCACCAACACCTGGACCGACAAGGTCGAACTCATCGAAGAGGATGGGCGAAAATTGATCAAGCGAACCCAGATCGTCCTCGATGACCAGGGGGAAACGGTGCAGACGATGCTTGATTGGGTAGACCACAAGACACTTGCCCCGGTCAAAACAGAAAAATCAATGACGAATGGTGGCACGTTGCAAGTCGTTTTCGATGGCCTGCATATTCAAGGGTTCATGCAACAATCCCCCCAGGGTCCCAAGATGAAGATTGATTCCACGACAGAAATACCCACCTACAACTGGGGAATTTACGGAACGTTGTTGGTCGGATTCCCGCTCGAACTTGGATACGAAGCTGAATTTCCCACGGGTTCTCTTGCCCCGGGGGAGAGTGGTGCGGATGGGACCCCACGAATGGATGTCACGTTGAGTTGGCTCAAACTCAAAGTGATTGGCGAAGAATCGATTTCTGCAGGGAAGAAAGGCCAAATGGATGCCTGGATCGTCGAAGTTGATCAGGGCCCCATGAATTTCCGATTCTGGCTCTCCAAAGAAGCTCCCTACATCATCAAGTTGGTCATGACCCAACCTGGGGGTGGTGGGTACATTTGGGAAATGATCTGATCAAAACCGCAGGCTCTCAATGTACTCAAGCGGATCGTGATTCGTCCCCACGTCACGGTCCGCTTTTGTTATGCAACGTGTTCGGCTAGTTTCACTAGCGTACAAATTCATCGTTTTGCGCTACAGGAGCAGGTTTTCGTGCCTTTCTTCACTCGATGTCTCAATCCGAATGACGATGGCGTGGTTCTCTCAATTTCAACGGGCTATCGTTACCTCTTGTGAAACCCGCAATTTTCCTAGATCGAGACAACACTCTCATCAATAACGATGGCGACTTGGGCAGCCCCGACGCCGTGCGTCTCTGCGATGGCGTACCCAACGGGCTCCTGGAATTGCGGGACGCCGGTTACGCCCTGATCGTGGTCACCAATCAGGGGGGCGTGGCCCGTGGGGTATACACCGAGGCAGACGTCGATGCGGTGCACCAGCGCATTGCCACCATGGTTGACGAGGAATCCGATCGAACGAACTTGATCGATCGTTTTTACTATTGCCCCTATCACCCCGAGGCCGAAATCGAGGAATACCGCCGCGAACACCCATGGCGAAAACCCAACCCGGGCATGCTCCTCCAGGCGGCGCACGACATGCACATCGATCTGGGGCAAAGTTGGATGATCGGTGATCAAGTCCGGGACATGGAAGCTGGACGATCGGCCGGCTGCCGAACGGCTCTGGTGACCCAAATGGATGATTTGGCGGAAAAGGTGAAGCCCACCGTGGTGACATCGACATTCGACGAGGCGGTCCAGGAAATCCTGAAACAGAAGCCCAGGCCGAATGAAAATACGCCTGAAAACGGATTGTCCATGACCTCGTTGTTCCCGACATCACAATCAACCTCCGCACCCACGACCACAAGCCATGCCATGGCCACGGAAGCCCCGAAGGCGATGGATTCGGCAAACAGCGAAATCGCTTCGCTGCGCCGGGTGGTACATGATCTGACCGACGAACTGCGATCCGAAAGGCTCCGCCGGGCGGAATTCACTTTCTGGAAAATGGGGGCGGTTTTCTGCCAGCTTCTGACATTGCTCATGGCCTTGCTTGGTCTGCTCCAGGTCGGACAACCCGACATGGACATCTTCATCAAGTGGATGCTGGGCGCGGCTCTGGCCCAGATGATCACCATCACCTTGATGCTGGTGGATCACAAGGGATGACG
>JAPULD010000070.1 GCA_027295365.1 Planctomycetota bacterium | reverse complement strand
TCCAGGAATGAACGGTACTATCCTTCGTCAGGCAGGTGGTTCGCGTCAAGGATGAACCGGTCAATCAGGCAGACAGAAGTAGACTCTGGAATAGGCATGGCTCTGGTCGATGGAACCCACAATGACTGATACGCCCACAGAATCAAACTCTGCCTCGTGTGGTGATCGATATGCCCTATGGGTGTGGTCGGTACCGATCCTGTTGATCGCGGCGATCACCCTGACCTACATCCTCTCGCCGGCATTCTATCTGAAGTATGTCTTGAGCGCAAAGGAGCGCGAACTTCAGGCGGTGGAAATCATCACCTTCGCGTCGGCGTTTCTTGGGGGGATTCTCCTGACGTGGGCAGCCTGGAAGGCCTGGAGGCAAGGAGCACAATCCGGAAAAAGCGGGTTGAAGGGGAGGGGCGGGGCCTTCATCGTGGGAATCATCGCGCTCGCCTCGATCTTCTTCGCCGGCGAGGAAATCAGTTGGGGCCAGTCTTATTTCGGCTGGAAGACCCCCAAGGCCTACAAGCAGGTCAGCGTCGAGACGAACCTGCACAACACGAAGATCAACGTCAACGCGATGGGCAGCGTGTTCCTCGTGGTGATGTTCTTCGGCCTCCCCATTGTCTGGAAGACGAATTGGCCGGTGAAGCCGCCCGCCGACTGGCGCTTCGCCATCGCCGAGGGGCCGGTGGTGTTTTCCATGGCCTGCGCCTTCGCCTGGAAGGAGGTCAAGTACACCTATCGCTGGTTCAATCCCGACTACGAAGAGGCTGAGTTTTACTTGGAGTTCCTGGACCAGTTCAACGAGCACAAGGAAATGCTCGTGGCCGTGACATTGCTGATGTATGGGGTCTATCGGCTGAAGGCGGGTCGATCTATCAAGTCGATCGAACAGTCTTAGCCCATCTGCAGATCTTCTTCGAAGCGCATCGACTCATGGACTTCGTCAATCTTGAATCCCATTTGCTCGGCAATCACTTGCCGGACGACGTTGCTGATTTCATTGACCCGTTTCTGATTCTCGGGACTCAACACGATCGGGTTGGTGGTCATACGCCTTGCCATGTCACCAAAAGTACGGCATGTGCGTGCAATGATCGGTTTTGGAATCCATGATTCAATGAGAAACAAGAATACGAACAGAGGCATGATCAGCAGCAACCACCATGCACTGGAGAGCCAGATCGCAAGACTGACCGGAATCAGAAATGGAATAGAGCCGAACACCCACACTTGCCAATCGTCGACTGCCTCCAATCGTGGGAAGGGTGTGCCAATCGACTGCAAATGGTCAACCAATCGTCTTCTCTGGGCTCTGTCGAGTGTGGCGTGAATCCGCGTTTTCGGCCTGAGTGCACTGTGGTCGATCGACAACAATTCAATCACTTCGCGGCGAAGATGATAAAACGAATGAGACACCGCGCAGCGACGAGTTGACATTCCTTGAATGGAAACGGGAATCTATTCGAGGTTAGCGATATACGCAACGAGATCTCCGACGGTGGAGATATCATGCATGGCTTCATCAGGCAATCGAATGCCGAGTTCATCCTCGATCTCCATCACGATTTCTACGGAATCCAACCCCATTGCCGACCCTTTCGGAAAGCGAATTGCTCAAACAATGACATTGTCGCTTGTACCGAGTGCTTTTTCAACGTTTGATTTCCAGTCACGAAAGCCCTCGCGCCCCATGAGCCCGAAGGTGGCGACCTTGCCTGTTTCCACCGCCGGCTGGTCATAGGCGTCGATGTTGAGCATTAGACCCGAGTACGCCGTGGTGATCTCCCACAACTGGATGAACTGACCGACACAGTGCGCATCAAGTTTCGGAAATGTGATCGTGAAATTTGGACGCTGACTCTCGACCAATGCGAATTCGGTGGCCCGCTTTTCGGCCATCAGCAACTGCCCGAGGGTCGCGCCTTCCAGATAGGCCAGGCTCTCGACGCCCAATCCACTCGGAATGGTCACGTCGTTCTCGAACTGCTCAATCTCGATGAATCCGATCACCTTGTCGTTTGGTCCGTCACGATACAGCTGGATCTGACTGTGTTGGTCGGTCGTACCCAGGGCCTTGATGGGCGTTGCCCCTGCAAACACTTCGTTGCCATCGACATCGACACGCTTGCCCAGAGATTCGGCCCACAGCTGGCGGAACCAGTCGGCCAGTGAATAGAGCGCGTTGCAATATGGCATCAACACGTGATTCGTCTTGCCTTTCTTCGTCAATTCCATGAGCAACAGCGCCAGCATGGCCGCGGGATTCTTCTTGAGGTCGGGCTCGGAACAACGCCCATCCATCTCGGCCGCTCCATCGAGGAGAGCCTCGATGTCGATGCCGCACATGGCGGCGCTGAACAGCCCGACCGGGGACAGGACACTGAAGCGACCGCCCACGCCTTCCGGGACCGGCAATGTCGTATAGCCCTCGTCATCACAGATCGATCGCATTGTCCCCTGGGATGGGTCGGTGATGGCGACGATCCGCGCGGCGTGGTTCTCGCCCAACGCGTTACGCAACATCGAGCGCAGGATCATGAATTGCGAGGCGGTTTCAGCGGTTTCACCAGACTTGCTGATGACGTTGACGATGGTGTTCTTAAAATCCGGATCCGTACGCCTGACTTCAGCAAGCGTTTGTCCGACGTATCCGGGATCGACATTGTCGAGTACGAACACACGAGGGCCGCTCCTGAGGTCGCTTGGTTGAAGGTTGTAAGTGGCCGGGAGCAAGGCGTTGTGCAGGGAGATGTTGCCCAAGGCGCTGCCCCCGATGCCCAACACGATGAGGTTTTCAATGTTCGGACCGACTTGCTCGACGATGGCCTTGACTTGCTTGACGTGCGATTGTCTGAATTCACCAAACGGAAGGTCCCGCCATCGTTCCCAGCCGGTTCCCTTCGATTGGTTGAGTCGATGTGTGAGCGTGTTCATCACCGGCTCGGCATCGTTGAGTAGATTGGGGGAGAGCCCATGCTCGCCCACGCGATCCGTCAGGCAGTTGGCGTAGTCAAGTCGGAGTCTGGTCATGCTTTTAGCATACCGCACACAGGGCATCAGGAGATGGATGCCGCTTCCTTCGGCACGATGGCCTCAAGAGCCTGTTCAAGATCCGCGATCAAGTCGTCTGTTTCCTCGATGCCGACGGACAGCCTGACCAGGTTGTCTGATATTCCGAGCTCTGCTCTTCGCTCCGCCGGAACCGAAGCGTGAGTCATGATCGCAGGGTGCTCGATGAGCGATTCGACGCCTCCCAATGATTCGGCCAAGGCGAAGATCTGGACGTTTTCCAGGAAGCAGCGAGACTCTTCAATCCCGCCCCGAAGGAAGATCGTGATCATGCCGCCCCCGGTAGGCTCGCCTTTGTATCGCATTTGCTGTTGGGCAATGGCGTATTGAGGATGCGAAGGCAGGCCTGGAAACACAACTCGTTCGATCTTGTCGTGGTTTTCAAGCCAGGTGGCGATGGCCGAACCGCTTTCGCAATGTTGACGCATCCGGACATTCAGCGTCTTGGTCCCGCGCAATGCGAGATAGCTGTCAAACGGTCCCAGCACGGCCCCTCCCGCGAATTGGAGAAAGCGAATTCGCTCGGCGAGTTGAGCGTCGTTCGTCACGAGTGCCCCACCCAACACATCACTGTGACCTCCTATGTACTTGGTGATCGAGTGCATCGTGATGTCGAACCCGAAGTCGATCGGGCGCTGGAGCATCGGCGTCGCGAACGTATTGTCGCACGCGGTCAGAATGCCACGCTCCCGAGCCAGATTCGCGATCGCTTTCAGATCGACGACCTTGAGCAGGGGGTTGGTGGGGGTCTCGACCCAGATGAGCTTTGTTTTTTCGGTGATGGCGTCGAGGATGTTCTGTGGATTCGTCATGTCAACGAACGAGAACGACAGGGCCGAGGATCGTTCACGGATCTTCGTGAAGAGTCGTCCTGTGCCGCCATAGAGGTCGTCCATGGCAATGACATGATCGCCACTGTCAAGTAGATCGAGCACGGCGCCGATGGAGGCCAGTCCCGAGGAAAAGGCGAATCCTCCAAACGTGACATCCTGGTCTTGTGTCAACGACGAGCCTTCCAACCGAGCCAGGCAACGTTCGAAGGCGTATCGGGTGGGATTGGTACCGCGCGAATAGTCATATCCCTGATGCACGCCGGGCGACTTTTGGGCGTAGGTCGTGGACAAGGAGATGGGCGGCATGACGGCGCCGGTTTCCGGATCCGGGGATTGGCCGCCGTGAATGCACAGGCTACCCAACTGAAGACGATGATGATGTGAATTGGAACTGCTCATGCCTGAATCATAGCGACCCTGGATGGAGTGAATGCGAATCTGGATCAAGTCGTCGATGGATCATGGCGACAGAAGGCTTCAATCAGTTTCGCTTGATGATGATCTTGATCTCGAATTCCGAGTGGTAAGTCATGAGGGGCAACGTGACGTGTGCTTTCGTGCTCAGCAAAAACAACGACCCCGTTCGTGAGAACGGGGTCGAGTCTGTTACAGGGTTTTCAGGGCGATGCTCAAGACGGCTGATTTAGCCGTCGGCCGTCTTGTCGCGACCGCGGATGCCTTCCATGGTCAGGATGTGATGGCTGGAGTGCGTCCAGTCAGAGCGGACTTCTGCGAAGTAGCCGCCACTGGAACCGCCCCATTCGCCGTCGAGCGGGGTATCGGTGCTCCAAAGACCTTCGCCGACAGTGGCCATGTTCTTGTCGGTGGCACTCATGGCTTCGAGCTGGCCGAGGCCTTCGATGTGTCCATCGTAGAAGAGGGTCATGGAGTTGGAGCTGAAGCCGTGATTGAAGTAGTAGGGCTCACAGCCGTCATACATGCCGCCCGAGAAGTTCGGGTTGCAGAATTCGGTGCCGGTGAACCGGTTCTGGAGCCAAGAGTGCTCGTTGATCTTGGTCTTCAGGTCGGGGAATCGGGCCTGGCCCGCAGCGGGGCTGCGGTGGCCGGCGGCCAGATCGAAGGGATTGGTGTACCCGCCCTTGTCTTCTCTGGCGAACACGTCAGGCTGATACATGCCTGCAGGGGAGCGGGCATAACTGGGAGCATAGACGCTGTGGGTGGGATCGAATTCACCCGGGTAATCCTGGCTGACGGAGACGGCTTCTACCGCCGCAACGTCCTTGGGGGCGTAGTAGATCGGATCGTAGAAACGACCCGAGATGTACTGGCCAAGCTGCTTGGCGTTGGTCATGCGGAACGCGCCGAAATCGTCATCCCAGTCATAGGGGACGTGGAAGGTCGGGTTCGTCGTGATGTAGCAGGCATTACCCTGGGAGCATCCGTACATGAACCACGGGTGACCGGTACCGGTGTCGTGGATGTTGTTGTACTCCGACCAGGCTTCGTCAGGATTGCTGCCGTACTGGGAGAAGTTGTCGTTGATCAGCGTGAACTGGCGGTCAGCCCATTCGGCCTCATAGGAGGCATGGGCGGTGGCTAGGTTACGCAGGTTGGAC
>JAPULD010000007.1 GCA_027295365.1 Planctomycetota bacterium | reverse complement strand
GATCGCCATGCCCAGGGCACTGGCTTCATCGTCAGCACCGATGGTTACATCGTCACCAACAACCACGTGATCGACGGCGCCGACGAACTGCTTGTCAGGCTCGCCGATGATCGTGAATTTCCCGCCACGATCGTGGGGACGGATTCCGATACGGACTTGGCCGTCATCCACATCGAGGCGGACCGTCTGATCGCGTTGCCCTTGGGCAATTCGAACGACTTGAACGTGGGTGAATGGGTCATCGCGATCGGCAGCCCCTTCGGACTCGACCAGACCGTGACGGCGGGCATCGTCAGCGCCAAAGGTCGTTCGGGCATGGGGCTCGCGACCTTTGAGAACTACATCCAGACCGACGCCGCGATCAATCCCGGCAACTCGGGCGGCCCGCTCGTCAACTTGTATGGCGAACTCGTGGGCGTCAACACCGCGATCTCATCTCGCTCAGGCGGTTACGACGGCATCGGCTTTGCCATCCCCAGCAACATGGTGCAAACCGTCATGAACAGCATCATCGAGACGGGCACCGTCGTCCGAGGCTGGCTCGGGGTGGGCATTCAGCCCCTGACCAGAGAATTGGCGGGCACGTTCAACTTGGACCATGTCCGTGGCGTGCTCGTCAACGAAGTCATCGAGGACGGCCCTTCCGCCCAGGCTGGCTTGAAGGAAGACGACATCATCATCGGCGTCGATGGCAACACGATCACCGAACCTCGTGAATTGATCAACGCCATCGCCATGAACGCACCCGGCAGCCGTCATACGCTTGAACTCCTCCGCGATGGCGACACGAAGATTCTGAACGTGACGCTGGGCAAGCGTCCCGGAACGGGTTCGACGAAGGATGTCCAACTCGACCATGCACTTGAACCCACGAATCTTGGATTCAGGGTCGAAACACTGAACGAGCAGAACGCCCAACAGTTGGGAATTGACCAGACTCAAGGAATCGTCGTCACCGACGTGCAGCCCGGCAGCGCCGCCCATCGGGCCGGTCTTGCCCCGGGCGACTTGATCCTGAGCGTCAATGGAAATGCCATCAACCAATCCGAGGCGCTCTGGAACACTCTGGGCGATCTGGACCTTGCCAAGGGAGCTCGGTTGAAAATCCAGCGTCAGGGTCGAAAGCAATATCTCGTCCTGAAGCACACGGACTAAAGACACCCCGCACCATCCACCCCCCATTTGCGAAGAGTCTTTTCTTCTTCTCGCATGACGCCGCTCTCCCCGGCGTCATGCGTGTTTTTGCATCTGCTGATCAGGCTGACAATTCTCCGAAATACTGTCGCCTCGGCACTTGACTTCATTCTGTAATTATCGTAATTTCTGTATATACAGAAATTGGAGAATCGCAGATGAACGATCTGACCCCCGCTTTGGACAAATTCATCCTCCATTGGGGCGAAATGGGCACCAAGTGGGGTATCAACCGCACGGTGGCCCAGATTCATGCCCTGTTGTTCCTCTCCGAAGAACCCCTGCACGCCGAAGCCATCACCGAAGTCCTGGGGGTGGCCCGTTCCAACGTCTCCAACAGCCTCAAGGAACTCCAGGGCTGGGGCATCGTGCGGGTGGTGCATGTCAAGGGCGATCGTCGCGATCACTTCGAGAGCCTGGCCGATGTGTGGGAGATGTTCCAGATCATCCTCGATGAACGCAAGCGCCGGGAAATCGATCCCACATTGCGAATTCTACGGGAATGCCTCGATCAAATCGATTCACGCCGTAAAGCCGATCGCCACATCGAACAGCGACTGACCGCCATGCTCGAATTCATGACCACGATGAGTACGTGGTATACGCAAATTCGCCGCATGCCCCAAGGGGCAATCATCAAGTTCATCAAGATGGGGGGCAAGGTTTCCAAGATGCTGGGCGCAACCGGTTAACGCACTTCATGACCAACGTCGCAGGCGGCTGGACTCGCTTGCGACGCCCTGAAGGCACCAATCAAGACTGGTCATATCGCTATGACATCATGCATTCCGACAATTGAAACTCGCATCCAATCGCTCAGCCAGCAAGGGCGCGAGCAGTTTATCAAGCTCGAGGGGAAACCTCTGTTCATCGCCGACTGGATCGAGGCATTGTTCATACACTTTGAAATCCGGCCTGAACTTCTGCAGCCTGACATTCCCTTTGAACTGGATTGCCGCCACGATAAGGCATTCATCAGTCTGGTCGCCTTCACCATGCGGGGCCTGCGATTTTTCAGACTGCCTCGACTCGGGTCATTGCTCACCGCCCCGATCGCAACCCATCCCCTGCTCAACATCCGCACCTACGTGACCAATCGAGGCGAGCCGGGCATCTTCTTCATGCGGGAATGGATTCCCAATCGCCTCAGTGCATGGCTTGGCCCCCGCACGTTTGGATTGCCCTACCGCGCAGGACATCTTTCCTATCAACACGACCAAGAGCTTGGCTATGTGCAGGGACTGGTCGAACCTCGCAAGACCCCGGGTCGCCTGTGCTATTCAGGACGTATGCGTGATATCGATCCTGAGCCGGCCTCTCCCGGTTCACTCGAGGAATTTCTCCACGAACGGTACACGGCCTACACCAACGACGGAACCCGACCCCATCTCTTTCGCATTTGGCACGAGCCTTGGCTGACCACCCCGGTTGATCTTGATCTGCACGATGTCTCGGCACTTGCGCAAACAGGAACATGGTTCCATAACGCAAAGCTCATCGGGGCTCATTATTCCGAGGGCGTCGAAGGGGTCTGGATGGGCCGGCCTCACCAATGCACACCCCGGGTGCACCATGAATTCCAGAGCGCTCGACATCGTCAACGACTTCATCCGCTGAAAAGAACTCAATTCAAGCGTGACACTTCGCAACATTCCGACTTGAAATAGTCCTCTCACGCCACGAGGCAAGGAGATCCATCATGTACATTGAAATCACGTATGGACTGTATCTCTTGATCAGTATCGCCATCACTATCTGGGTGGCCAGGACACTGCATCGGAATGGCCGGGCGTTTCTTATTGAAGCCTTTCACGGCCACGCCACTCTTGCTGATTCCGTCAATCATCTGCTGGTGGTGGGCTTTTATCTGATCAACATCGGTATGTCGCTTTGGCCCTCAAGTTTGGAGACAAACCGAGAGACGTGGCTAGTGCGATCGAAATCCTCAGCACCAAGATCGGGCTCGTCCTCGTGGTGCTGGGCATCATGCACTTCGCGAATCTGGCAATCTTCACTACCATGCGTCGCAGAGCCTCAGTCCACCATAGGTTCGACGATCGAGCGCACGCATCAAGCGAGACTACCCCACCGATGCGGTAGAGAATTCATGAAGGGTTGCTTTGTACCGCCTGTGGCAATTGTGAGAATCATCCAGGCCCAAGATGAAGCGTCGAATCATGAACGACAAGGCTGAAAGAGGCTTTACTGATACTCGGTCGATAGAGTGGTATGCAGCAATTGGCCGATTTCGAATCCCCGACGCGTTGTTCGGCACCTCGTTCAACCACAGCGCCAGCCCCGGGCGATGGAACCGCAGCAGCATCGCCAACTCTGAATCCCGAGCACTTGCAGGCCTTGCACGCTGCAAAGCAACGATCAAAGAAGATTCGCAAGGCAATCCGACTCGGCATGTTCAACGTCTGGTCGCTTTGGATCTTCGCCATCCCGGCGTTGCTGATGGGGCTCTTCAGTCTTCCTTCCTTCCTCATCGGCGCCGGACTGGGCATCTGCGCCTGGAATGAACACCGGGGCGTGAAGTTGCTCAAGCAATTCGACCTTCGCGCCCCCCGCGTGCTGGGGTTCAATCAGATCGCGCTGGCTGCCGTGCTCATCCTGTATGGATGTTGGGGAATCTGGCATGCATTGTCGGGCCCCAACTATTACGATGAGCAGATCAATGCGATGCCTCAACTGGCTTCGACGCTTGAACCCATGGGCGAACTGTACCAGCTCATTTCATTCCTCATCTATGGAGGCGTGATCGTGGGCAGTATCTTCTTCCAGGGGATCAATGCGT
This sequence comes from Planctomycetota bacterium, assembly GCA_027295365.1. Lineage (GTDB taxonomy): Bacteria > Planctomycetota > Phycisphaerae > Phycisphaerales > SM1A02 > JADFSH01. The sequence goes on along the minus strand of JAPULD010000007.1, from coordinate 7,451 downwards.
GGTACTACTTCACCCGGGCGATGCACCTCCGCGAGTACTTGCGTCAGACGCCTCCCTGGGTGATCCAGATGCAACAAGCGGCAGTATGATGATTCCAGCCATCCATGACCGATGCTAGACTGCGACGCCCAAATCGATCATGGCCCCCAAGAAACCAAAACCCGCACCGGTTCGCCCTGAGAAATGTCTCAACTGCGAGACGCCTCTGACGGATTGTTTTTGCCCAAAATGCGGCCAGAACAATTCCGATGAACGCCTGCATTTGAGCCAGATCGCCGGGCACCTGATGGATGAGTTCCTGGAATTCGACCTGCCATTTCTGAAGACGATCTGGCAACTGACCATTCGCCCGGGAAAGGTCTGTCTCGAGTACACCGCCGGGTTTCGGAAACGATACTCCAATCCGTTTCGATACTGCCTGCTCATGATGGCGGCCTACATCTTCCTGCTCAATGCATTGGAGCTGGGGTTGGTGAAAGGACAGGTCACCTTCAGTGGCCAGCCCGTCGCAGAAGAAGAGAGAACGCGGTTCATCGAATTGATCGAGCAATTTCCCCTCTTCGTTCAGGGACATCTCAACACGTTCATGTTTCTCGCTTTGCCATTCGTGGCCTTGGCCCTCAAGCTCATCTCCCGCCGGGCGAAACTCAACTATGCCGAACACTACGTGTTCATCCTCTTCATCTATGGTCAGCGTTCAGTGTTCTCCATGATGCTCATTCCGCTGGCCTTCATCTACGACATCAACGTCATGAAGACGGCGATTCTCACGATGAGTTTCCTGTTCACCACATGGGGCGCCACTGTTTTCTACCGGACCAATGTGTTGATCGGGTTTCTCAAAACCATCGTCATCCACCTCACGCTGTTCTTGGTCATGCTCCCGATGATCCTCATCGCCTGGTTGCTCTTCATTCTGCTTCCGGCATGGCTTCGGGGCGAACTGGGTTGATGGCTTCGGGGCTTTCGCTATTGTCTGGGCAAGTACCGCAGGAGACTCCCACGTGACCTGGAACATCTACCTCTCGGGTGAAATCCACAGCGATTGGCGTCAGCAGATCATCGACGATGCCGCGAAAGGCGATCTCCCCGTCGATTTCACTGGCCCGGTCACCGATCACGATGCCAGCGATGAATGTGGCGTCACCATCCTGGGGGACGAAGATGATCCCTACTGGCATGATCACAAGGGGGCCAAGCTCAACGCCATCCGCACGCGGACGTTGATCGCCAAGGCGGACATCGTCGTGGTGCGGTTTGGCGATCAATACAAACAATGGAACGCCGCGTTCGATGCGGGATACGCCTCGGCGCTGGGCAAGCCATTGATCATCGTACATGGCCCCGACCTCCGTCATGCGTTGAAGGAAGTCGATGGAGCGGCGTTGGCGGTGGCCGAACGTCCCGAGCAGGTCGCTCAGATCCTCACGTATGTGATCGCCAAGCAATAATTAATCGTATGAAAGTGGTGAACGATGGCGGCCATCGCGTTGAAACGAGTCTACGAACCAGCCTCGAAGTCCGATGGTCGGCGTCTGCTGGTCGAGCGATTGTGGCCCCGGGGCATGAAAAAAGACAAGGCCCGGATCGACACCTGGCACAAAAACGTGGCCCCTAGCCCCGAGTTGCGGACCTGGTATGGCCACGACGTCGAAAAATGGACCGAGTTCAAAAAGCGATATCGCCAGGAATTGAAAAAGAATGTGGAAGGCGTACAAGCCATTCGTGACGAGATCCTTCTCGGGAAGGTCACGTTCGTCTATGCCGCCCGGGACGAGGCGCACAACAGTGCCTTGGTCTTGAAGGAATTCCTGGAGAAGAAAGCCTGATTCCAGCTTTCAGGGGTGAACCACGAAGCATGGCCTTACACAAGCTGGCAAAAATCCGTGACAAGGCATATTCTGCTGACAAGGCGATGCACGCCTGAACAATCCATGGCCCCCTGAAGGGCGATCGAACATCTGGAATCGGACCATGTTATACATCACGAAAGAAGACAAGCTGCGTCTCGAAAAGCAGTACGAAGAATGTATCGGCAAGCAGAAGATTCTCTCTGACAGAATCGGTCGAGCCCGTGAACTCGGGGATCTGAAAGAGAATGCGGAGTACCACGCCGCCAAGGAGGATCAGGGGTTCAATGAGGCGAAGATCCGCGAATTGAAGGAGAAACTCTCCATCGCGGTCGTCGCCGACACCGAGCACCTACCCGATGACATTGTCTTTGTCGGGGCCACCGTCAAATTGCGTGATGTGGATTCCAAGGCTGAAGATCTCTACAAGCTGGTCGGCGATGCTACGGGGAACTTCGATGTGGACTACATCGAAGTCACCCCAAACTCGCCCATGGGCGAGGCCCTCATGAAATCGAAGGTTGGCGACGTCATTCGGGTGAACCTGAGACGGGGCAAAAAACGATTCGAGATCATCGAAATCGTTTCCTGAACTGATACTCCCGGACCGGTCCGGGGGTGCGCGACCCGTACCGCTCGTTCGATTCTTTGCGACCCCGATTCTTGCGCGTACGCGATGGTCGTCACAACGCGTTTCTGGAAAGGCCGTTCGTGGTACGAGCTGATCGAATGTTTCTGATCATGGGGCTGGTGATCGGGGTGATCGGAATCCTGGTCGCTTCGTGGCGCTGGTCGGGTTTTCGCTCGGACGGTGCAATACCGTTCTTGTCGGCTTCGGAAGATGATGGCGTCTGGATACGTCATCACGAGCCTTACAATCTCAATGCACGCCGCCCCGGGGTGGTTCAGCATGGCTTTCGACAACGATTCAACCTCGACATGCCACTGATCGGATCCACCTTGAAGGTGCATTCATTCAAGGCCTGCATCGTCATCCTCGACGGTCAACAAATCCATCAATCACCCCAGGATTTTGAACAGTGGCGAAATGTCGAACGCGTCACGCTCCCCTCGCCCCTGGCGGCCGGCCCACATGAATTGATGATCCTGGTTGTCAACGAGAGCGCCCCGCCCTTGATCATGGTGAGCAGTGAAAAACTCACTTTGCCGAGCGACGGATGGGAGACGACGAAGGATGGTGAGCAGTGGTCGGAAGCCATTTCGATCCGGGACGTTGAGTCGCCTTCATTGTCAGGGAAATTTCCTTCCACCATCAAGGCAATCGAACAGGCATCGCCCATCATCATGCTTTTCTTGCTGCTGGGGGGAGTCATCACGGGCCTGGAAGCCCGTCGCACGCTGCTTGATCCCGACGCCAAGCCGCTGCTCAGCAGCTCCGGACTGCGGTGGATCCTGATCGGCCTGTGGATCGTGCTGGGCGTGAACAACGCGATCAAGATCCCCTCCATCATCGGATTCGACGCCAGCTCCCACCTTGAATACATCAAGTTCATCGTGGAACAGCGGTCGTTGCCGCTCGCCACGGATGGCTGGCAGATGTTTCAATCTCCCTTGAATTACCTGATCAGCGCCCCGATCTACGCGCTGTGCTCCGGCCTGATGAACGATGAATCGATCGTCAAAGTCCTGCGCATCGTCCCCTTGTTGTGCGGCATCGGTCAACTCGAGATTGCCTATCGTTGCGGACGGTTGGTCTTTGCCCAACGCCCCGATCTGCAGGTCATCACCACCCTGGTCGGCGGGCTGTTGCCGGTTTCCCTGTACATGTCCCAGTCGGTGGGCAACGAACCGATGGCGGGCTTTTTCACGGCCCTCACCATCTTGTTGTGCCTTCATCTTCTGATGCGAGAGACGATCGAACGACCATTTCTGCTGTATGGGATGACTGGCGTCGTGTGGGGGCTTGCCTTGCTCTCGAAAGTCACGCCCGTGCTGCTTGTGGGCCCCATCTTCCTCGTCCTGGTTCATGGCCTGTCACGAAGCGCGACAAACCAAAAACGAACCATCGGTGCGTCATTGACGTTGGTCGGCACCACGTTCCTCGTCAGCGGCTGGTATTTCCTTCGCAACTGGATTGAACTGGGACGCCCCTTCGTGGGCGGATGGGATCAATCCCGTAACATCGATTGGTGGCAAGACCCGGGGTACCGCATCGCCTCGCATCTGGTCACATTTGGCGAATCATTGAAACAACCCATGTATGCAGGCGTGTACGGCATCTGGGATTCCATGTATTCGACGATCTGGCTTGATGGCTTCCTGAGCGGAATCAGTGCGTACGACTATCGCCCCCCCTGGAACGATTCGTTGATGATCTCCGGGGCCTTGCTCGCCATCATTCCGATGTCGTTTCTCGCCATGTCCATGGTCACGATGTGGTTGCCTCGACTACGACACGTTCGTTCGGCCATGCTGTTCTGCTGGATGTGCCTCGTCGTGTACCTGATGGCCGTACTCGACCTGTATTGGCGTCTGCCCATCTACAGCACGGCCAAGGGTTCCTACCTGCTCGGGCTGTTGCCATGCGTGGCGTTGCTTGTGGCAGGAGGCGTGGCCCCGCTCACTCGCGCTCCGGTCGGAAGGGCGATCGTCACGACGCTGATCTGCACCTGGGGTTTGATCGCCTATCTGGCGTATTTCGTCGTATCAGCCCCCCAGCTTCCGACGGGTCCTTGAAGAAGATGTATTAGGCCAGGTGATCGGCGATGATTCACTGCGTTCACCCCGCTTGCCTCGACTCTGTTGAAGTGAAACGATTCATGGAACCGGACCTTTGCTGCGATACCAGGAGCCGCACATGAGTATCTCCATCACTCAAGTTGATTCGTTTACCGACACTCCGTTCAGGGGTAATCCCGCCGGTGTTTGCGTGCTCTCCGAGCCACGGAGCGAGCAATGGATGCAAAATATTGCGAGGGAGATGAATCTCAGCGAAACGGCTTTTCTCGTTCGCAATCCTGATGATGTCTTTCACTTGCGCTGGTTTACGCCTGCCTTGGAAGTGGACCTCTGTGGCCATGCCACGCTGGCCAGCGCCCACGTGCTTTGGGAAGAAGGACATCTGGATTCGCATGAAGTCGCGAAGTTCGACACCCTCAGCGGCAGACTCGAAGCCCGACTCGACGGCGATTGGATTTCGATGAATTTTCCGGCAGAACCGCCCAAAGCAATCGATGCCCCCACCGCTCTGGCCCAATCAATTCCGGGGGTCACGTTCCGATGGGTCGGTGCCAATCGTCTGGATTACCACGTCGAAGTGGCCACCGAGGATGAGGTTCGACAGGTAGAACCAGATTTTTCAAGCATGAAAAAGCTGGACGTTCGAGGCGTGATCGTCACGGCCCGGGCGAATGAGTCATCTGACTATGACTTCGTCTCCCGGTACTTCGCGCCATTGTTTGGCGTGGATGAGGATCCCGTGACCGGCTCCGCTCATTGCTGCCTGGGCCCCTATTGGGCCACCAAGTTGAATCGCGAGGAAGTCGTGGGATACCAGGCATCCCCACGAGGCGGCATCGTCAAGGTTCGCCCTCAGGGAAACCGGGTACAACTGTCTGGTCAGGCGATCACGACCATGAATGCCACGCTGATGGAAGCCGCTCTGGAACCTACCCCATCCAGCACATGAATCCAGAGATTCGTTTCATAGAAAAAGCTGAGAGGACACAGTCATGCGACGAGACTTCCTCATGAGACTGCTCGCCCTGCTCCCCTTGAGCTGGGGCGCAATGAACCTCGAAGCCACTCGAAGCCCAACGGAATCAGGATCCATCATGCATGATCAACCTGAAACGAACCGTGATACGAAAGTGGCGTCTTTTCACGTGGACGCGCTCATTGAAGAGCAAGCAAGGGATGCGAATGCGTATCTCAACTTCTTCGACAACAAGACGATGAGCCTGGGTCTGTATGTGCTTCGGGCCGGCTCGAAAGATGGCCAGTCGCCTCATGCTCGGGACGAGGTGTACATCATCACCCATGGCAAGGCGATACTCGATGTCGCAGGAACAGACCATCCCGTCTCGCCCGGGTCGGTTGTCTTCGTGCAACGAAAAGTGGTCCACCATTTCCATTCGATCGAGGAAGACCTCAAGGTCATCGTCTTCTTCTCCAAGCATATTCCCGACCCCTGATTTCAGAAGCTACAATCCGCCTGAATCACCATGACTTTACGAATCGGCATCGCACAAATCGCACCGGTTTTCCTCGACCGTGCCGGCACGATCGAAAAGATCCTCTCGCGCCTCGAAGAGGCGGCTCAAGAGTCATGCCAGCTTGTCACCTTTGGAGAGACGCTCGCCTCAGGCTACCCCGCCTGGTTGAGCCTCACGCATGGAGCGAGATTCGACGATCCGGTGCAGAAAGACATCCATGCCCACTACCTCGACCAAGCGGTTTGCCTTGAGCGGGGCGATCTCGAAAGCCTCTGCAAGGCGGCGCGAAGCCACCGACTCGGAATCGTCCTGGGAATCACCGAGCGACCCGAGGACCGGGGCGGACACACGATCTACTGCTCGCGGGTTTACATTGATTCCAATGGGAACATCGGCTCCGTTCATCGCAAGCTCATGCCCACCTATGAGGAACGCCTGGCCTGGGGCATTGGCGATGGCGCGGGATTGGTCACGCATCGCGTCGGCGAATTCACGCTCGGGGCACTGAATTGCTGGGAAAACTGGCTCCCCTTGGCCCGGGCAGCTCTGTATGCCCAAGGCGAGGACCTGCACGTCATGCTCTGGCCCGGTTCACTGGACAACACCAAAGATCTGACCCGTTTCGTGGCCCGAGAGTCGCGCAGCTATGTGGTATCGGCCTGTGGACTGTTACGCGATACCGATGTGCCGATGGATTTCCCCCATCGCGATCTTTTCATTCCCGAACCAGGGGTGACTTTTCTCAATGGAGGATCATCCCTCGCGGGCCCTGATGGTGAATGGATCGTCGAGCCGGTCGTGGATGAGGAGACGCTGCTGGTGGCTGATCTGGATCCCGCCTTTGTCCTTCGTGAGCGTCAGAATTTCGATGTGGCTGGCCACTATGCCCGCCCTGATGTACTGCGTCTTGTCGTCGATCGCCGTCGCCAATCACTCGCAGAGTTCCTTGATGACGAGGACGAATCCAAGACCTGACGATGACCGCTCCGTTTCTTAGGTCATTCTCAAGCCGGGGCTTGCCCGAATCTCAATCGGGCAAACCAGAACGCTGGAAACAGATCCACGGCACCCTTGAAACCCTCTATCTGACCCCTCAAACGATGACTAGCAGCCCTGAATAACTCCCGACTCGGGAAAGACTGTCCATGACGATTCGGTCGCGTCGACATTCTCGTAGGATGCCTTCTTGATCCTGCGGACGAACTTGGACTCAGATCATGGCGAAAGAGCGAATCATAACTCCCGAAGTTCAGCGACGTGACGAGCCCGCTGCGGGAATTGCCCTGCGCCCGAGGATGCTTGATGAATTCGTAGGCCAGCGGGAACTCGTGGAAAAGCTCACGATCGCCCTGCAGGCTTCGTTGCAACGTAATGAGCCCATGGAGCATCTGCTGCTGCATGGCCCGCCCGGCTTGGGTAAGACGAC
>JAPULD010000069.1 GCA_027295365.1 Planctomycetota bacterium | reverse complement strand
GCTCATGTTCACGTTGATCGAAGAGATCCTCATCGTTTCGCTCATCTGCATTCTCTTTCTCATCCATGCCCGCAGCGCGCTGGTGGCGATTTTCGTCCTTCCGACGGGAGTCCTGATCACGATCACCGCAATGTACGTGATGGACCTGAACGCCAACATCATGAGTCTGGGCGGAATCGCCATTGCCATTGGCGTCATGGTGGACAGCTCGATCATCATGGTCGAGAACGCGCACAAGCATCTTGAACGAGAACGTCATCGCATCTCGCAAGGAGAAACCCCTCGTCTGCGAGCGCAAGTCATCACGGATGCCGCGATCGAAGTCGCGCCCAGCCTCTTTTTCGCGTTGTTGATCATCACCGTGAGTTTCCTGCCGATCTTCGCCCTGGGCGAACAGTCGGGACGTTTGTTCAAGCCCTTGGCGTACACCAAGACGTTTTCGATGATGGCGGGGGCGGTGCTGGCGATCACGATCATTCCGGTACTGATGGTCTACTTCATCTCGGAGCAAGTCGTTCCCAAGACGATCAGCCTTACCAGACGGTTGTTCACCTATGGGGCGGTCATCGCCGGGCCGGCCTTGGTGCTGGCGTTCGTGCCACTTTCCCAATTAGAGCCCTATCGCTGGTGGATCATCCCCGGATGGATCGTGTTGAGTGGTCTGCTCATCCTGCCCCAGAAGATCATCGATGAACATCGCAATCCGATCAGCCGATTCCTTGAATGGATCTACAACCCGGCGTTCGCCCTCGTCATGCGTTTTCGATGGCTCACCATTCTTGCCGCGATCGCCTTGATGGCTTCGACGCTCTATCCGTTGCAGAAGCTGGGCAGTGAATTCATGCCGCCTCTGGAAGAGGGTGATCTGCTGTACATGCCCACCACCGACCCGGGGATCAGCGCCATGAAGGCGCGGGAATTGCTACAACAGACGGACAAGCTCATCATGCAGTTCCCCGAGGTGCAAAACGTCCTCGGCAAGATCGGGCGAGCCGAGACCGCGACGGATCCGGCTCCCCTCACGATGATCGAAACCACGATCACCCTGCATCGGGACAAGGACAAGTGGCGAAAAATCCCCGTGGCGCGTTTTTGGAAGAACTGGCCGGCATTTCTCAGAACGCCGGCGAGCAATTGGTTTCCCGATACGCGACCGATCACGATTGATGAACTCACCTATGGTTACGACTGGCCGGACGGAACCCACGTGCCGGGGCTCAACGAAGTCATGCAGATCCCGGGTTTGACCAACGCCTGGACGATGCCCATCAAGACGCGCATCGATATGCTGTCGACCGGGATCAAGACGCCCATCGGCATCAAGGTGATGGGATCAGATCTCGAGAAGTTGTCCGAGATCAGCAACTTGATCGCGGGAGTCGTCAAAACCGCCGAGGGCGTGGGTGCCTACACCGTCAGTGCGTTCGCGGAAAAGAGCGTGGGGGGCAACTACCTCGACATCCGCATCAACCGCGACGAGATCGCAAGATACGGCCTCACCATCGCCGACGTGCAGGACGTCATCATGAGCGCGATGGGGGGCATGAACGTCACCCAGACCATCGAGGGACTCGAACGGTATCCCGTCAATGTTCGCTATCCGCATGAATTACGTGACAACCTGCCGGCGTTGAAGCGGGCCTTGGTGCCCACTCCGACCGGGGCTCAGATTCCCCTGGGGCAACTGGCCTCGCTGAGCATTCACAAAGGACCGCCCATGGTCAAGAGTGAAAACGCACGGCTGACCAGTTGGGTCTACGTCGACATCACGGGAATCGATATCGGGACCTACGTGAAGAATGCGCAACGAGCGGTGAATGAAGCGGTGCAGTTGCCCGCGGGCTATTCCATCATCTGGTCGGGACAGTACGAATACATGCAGGCCGCGAAGAAGCGACTCATGGTCGTCGTACCTCTGGCGGGCGTCTTGATCGTGCTTCTGTTGTACATGGCGACCCACAGTTGGCTCCGCGTGTGCATTGTGATGCTGGCGGTGCCGTTCAGTCTGGTGGGGGCCATCTGGTTCCTGTATTTCCTGGACTACAACCTGTCCCTGGCGGTATGGGTGGGCGTGATCGCCTTGGCGGGACTGGATGCGGAGACCGGGCTTGTCATGCTGCTGTATCTGGACAACAGTTTTGAGCGTTTTCGAGACGAAGGCCGGATGCGGAATACCGATGATCTCTGGCACGCGATTCACGACGGGGCCGTTAAACGAATTCGTCCCAAGACGATGACGGTCTTCGCGATCTTCGCGGGTCTGCTGCCATTGCTCTGGGCCACCGGGGCGGGGGCGGACACCATGCGCAGGCTCGCCGTCCCCATGATCGGGGGCGTCGGCACCAGCTTTATTCTTGAACTGCTGATCTACCCCGTTATTTTCTATATGGCCAAACGCGTGGCGATGCGACGAGTGTTTCGTGCTCAATTGTCCGATTCACGAATCGTTGAAGAAGCCTCGTGAAGTGAAATACACGACACAGGAGTAATCCAGGGAATGAACATGATTCTTGAACATCAATTGGCAGGCTGCCTCTTGGTTATGTCTGCCACCATGTTCGGCTTTCAGCAGCACGCGCAGGCGCAATGACCGGGCTGAGCGAGCCCGATTCTCTCCGGTCAGGAGGGCACCATTGGCGGACGATCGATCTACGACAAGCCCTTGCAGAAAGGCGGGTTTCGTCTTGATACGAGTTTTCAATACCACAAGCTGTCAAGGCTCGTCTATGGTGACGACTATGTGAGTTTCTCGGAACTTTCCGCGCGGAGTCCGAAGGCCGCCGAGCATGGCGATGCGGAATTCCAATTGATTCAAACCGACATCACCTTGCGCTACGCGTTGGCCGATCTCACGGAAATCTCTCTGTTCACGCCTTACAAGTGGGTGACGCTCAGGGTTGATGAAGATGACGAACATCATCGTGACGAGACCTTTGATGGCGTTGGCGACCTGAGGCTTGGTCTGCGACACTATGTTGCGTTTGAGCCCTCGTATCAGATCTCGATCTTCGCCGGTTTGAGCGTGCCGACCGGTCGGCTCAACAAGGTCACCGCCGCGTCCTATCTGGGGCATGAAGAGGCCCATGATCTGGGCGTGATCGTCCCGAAGCACAGCCACCTGCAACTCGGGACCGGCACCTTCGACCCGACCCTCGGCATCAATGTGTTGGTGCGGCTGGATGACCACTGGATGCTTTTTGGAAACATCAGCGCGACGTTTCCACTCTATGAGAACCGATACGACTACCAGACGGCGCCGAGCGCCACATTCACGTTCGGACCGGCCCTCAAACTTGAACAGGAGCCGATCATCCTCGGCTTCTACACCGAAGTGTTCTGGTCAGGACGCGACAAATTCGATGGCGATGACATCGTGGGTCCAGATGGCGTGTTTGACGGTTCGTTTGGCGTACCCAACACTGGCCGCTTCGAAATCGCCTTGCGTCCTGCGCTCACCTGGGGGATCCGGGAAGACCTGACGCTCACTGTATACGCCCGGTTCCCGGTCTACACGCGAATCCGGGAAAGCTCCGACAAGAGCGATGTCCAGCTCGCCGAAGAGTATGGCCTGTTTATAGGGTTTTCCTACAATTTCTAAGTTGAAAATCGTTAGTCGAATAGGCCGGGGTGATCACATCCAATTGCATGATGCCCATGGCGTGCGTTGACCCACAAGCGGCTGAGTTGGGAGCGGAGCCGCCGCCAAACCCGATACGGAAGTCACCACGATCCCGATGCGGAACGTGATGACCCCCGAATGGATCTTGAGAAGACGCTCGAACGACCTCAACGAGTCTCACGGTAGAATCGCAGGTGAAGGAACAAGTCGTCGCGGTCGACATGGGACATGGCTGACTGGCACACGACCATCTCGTGCAACGCTTCAGTTGCGGCCGTTGCCGCTTCCATCGATTCCCATCGCAGCAGGTCGATGAAGCGATCGGGCATATCGATGTCCTGCGACTTCTGCGACTCCAGGAATCCCGGCTGATTCGCGACCGCCTCGAAAAGCGCGGGCTGCTTGGCAAGGAACGAGTGAGTCTCGCCGGCCTTGATGGTAAAGGCTGCGAACTCGTACACATCCCCTTCGGCGGCACCGGGGGCGAGGCGATCGAGAACGCGGCTGTGACCGAAGTAGTGCATGCGCTCGATCAAGGCCATGATGGCCGGGTAGACGTCATCGCTTTGCAAATCCTTCGCGGCCCGAGTTGCATCGTCTCGGGATTCCCACACGACATAATCCACGATATGAAGATCGTCCTCGCCGCCCCGCAGCGCGATGGCACGCACGAACCCGGGCATCGGTAGAATCGCGTCCATCAGCCGCTGGTGCACGCCATCGAATTGCTTGAATTGATCCTCGCGAACTGAATACGCGGCGATTTCAACGACCTGAGGATTGGTTGCGGCGGGGATTGCGTAGTTGATGTGATTGATCGTCTGTTCGGGCATTGTGGATTCCTTGAGCGTTCCTGGGTTCGCCCCGACGCCGTCAGCGGATCGGGGCGTTTCATTCGTAGTGTGGCAGCCGGCGACGATCGCGACCGCCGCTATGAGACTGACTGAATGGTTCATCGGGACTCCGTTCTGCCCCACGTCCGAAGTGGGGCATTTCGGGGCAGGTTGATTCCCACCCGTCTCTTTGGACACGAGGTCTGGACGGGTGTGACCGCGCGGATCGATTTTTCCGAAATTCGAGACTATTTTGGTGTGACGGTCACAACCCGGGCCGAGCCGTGTCTTAATGTATGGATTCGAACTCTGTTTCAGGAGATACGATGAAGGCGATGACAGAGAACCCGATGTCGACTGGCTATTCGCCCGACCCGTCCGACGAGACGTTGGTTGAACGCGCCACTAATGGTGATCGGCATGCCCTCGAGGCACTCGTGGAGCGACATCAGGCGTGGATTTACAACCTCGCCCTGCGAATGGTGCATTCCCCTCAGGATGCCGAGGATATCACTCAGGAAGTGCTTCTGAAGATGGTCACCAAACTCTCCTCGTTCGAAGGTCGGGCCGCGTTTCGAACCTGGCTCTACAGAATCGTGAAGAACCATGTGCTGAACATGAATCGACGACCGATCGAGCGGATGGTGACGACTTTTGCCGCCTATGGAGATCAGCTCGACGCAATCCATGATTACGACCCACCCGACGAATCGACCCTGCCGGTGGAGTTGCACGTCGTGGTCGAGGAGGCCAAGATCGGATGCATGATGGGTATGCTGCTGTGTCTTAACCGGGAGCAACGCCTCGTCTACATCCTCGCCGAGCTGTTCGGCGTGACCGATCGGATCGGCTCGGACATCATGGAAGTCACGCCCGCCAACTTCCGGCAGCGTCTCTCAAGGGCCCGGCGCGATCTTCATAACTTCATGGACCAGAAGTGCGGTCTCGTACGCAAGGAAAACCCGTGCCGGTGCGCTCAGAAGACCAAGGGCTTCATCCAGCAGGGGATCGTGGACCCCGATAATCTGTTGTTCTCACGTGGTCATATGAAGCACATCCGCGAAGTCTCCGAGTCGCGATCAGACGAACTCGAGGCGGTCGAGGCCGAGTATGCGACACTCTATCGCGACCATCCATTTGCCAAGGGCGTGGATTCCAAACAACTCGTCGACACGTGGATACGGCGCGGAGAACTACGCGCCATACTTGAACTCTGATGGGGAACCGACCTCAACAGACCGTACGCCGAATCGGCGCGAGCCGGATGGCCGACATTCCCCTGCAGACCCTGCGCTTGTTGAATGCCGGGAAGCTGGAAACCGCGAATCTCGTGGAATGGCTCGCCATCGATCAGGGGCTGCTGCTCCAGAAGATCGCTCCGGACATCGGTCTTGGTCGATCGCGAGACCGATTGAACGAGGACTGGGAAATTCTTCGCACCAAGGGTGTCATGGCGCGGATCCGGGGCATCGGGACCGCCCTGGACCGACTCACTCGCACCTGGAAAACGCGGGAGGCCGTCTACGAACGCCTGGCGTCGCACCGCTCAGACTGCGTCCGTGAGTGGGCGGCTTTCATGGACGAAGCGAATCCGAATCTGTCGCTGAGACAGCGACTCAGACGTGCACGACGTTTCGCCATTGATCCGCACTTCGGGGTGCGCGAATGCGCGTGGTCATGCGTGCGCCCTCATCTCGCGGACGAGCTCGACCTTGGATTTCGGTTGCTGATGCCTTGGGTGCTATCGGACAACCCGCTGCTTCGGCGGTTCGCCATCGAAGGAACGCGGCCCCGGGGCGTGTGGACCCGTCACTTGAAGGCGTTGGTGGCGAAGCCTGCACAGGGCCTGCCATTGTTGGAGCCTTGCAAGTCGGATCCCAACCGGTATGTGCAGGACGCGGTCGCCAATTGGCTCAATGATGCCGGAAAATCCGCCCCGGATTGGGTCGAGCAAGTCTGCTCCCGTTGGAGCCGCGAGTCCCGGTCGGACGCCACGCGTTACATTGTCCGGCGCGCCCAGCGTCGGCAGCAATGAGACAGAACATGAATGCACGGGCCTCGTTCCCGAACATCATAGAGCGTGTTACGGCCGGAAGCCGATCTCGACCAAGGAGGCGCTCCAGGTGTGCATCAGATTGACGTAGCCGTACGTCCGGTTCTGAAATAGAAAGCAATGGAGGTGGGGCGATCACGACTTTTCTCATGATGCTCATACTGACTCCAGTCGATATGAAGCAACCATCGATTTCGAGTGGACGGACTTGCCAAGTTTCAGGAGGCGCGACAGAATGCACTTCGTCTTGTGATCTCATAGGATGCCTTGAAATCAATGCGTTTATGAATTCAACCTCGGTGCTTTAAAGCCGTTTTCAAAGGAGGCTCTTTCATGTTGCGATCATCCGTTTTCTTCAGCTCGCTGTCAGTCGCAGTGTTGACCGTCACGGGTTGCAATCAGCAGAATGCACAACTCGCGATGGACAGCCAGGCCGCGGATTCATCCGAGACGTCGGTCATGCAGTATCAGGGAACCGTCGTCGAGGCGTCATGCGGCCAGTGCCAGTTCGATCTTGAAGGGTCGGGATGTGACTTGGCCGTCCGAATCGACGGTGATGCCTACTTCGTCGATGGCACCAAGATCGACGAGCATGGCGATGCGCACGCCTCAGACGGATTCTGCAACGAAGTTCGTCAAGCTCGAGTCAGCGGGTCGGTCGTGGATGACCGCTTCCAGGTGGCGCATTTTGAGCTGTTGCCGAAAGAGAACAAGTAGGACGACAGAATGGTTATCTGCAGGATCATGGGCGGGCTTGGCAACCAGTTCTTTCAATACGCGGCGGCCCGCCAACTGTCCCTGATTTACGATGTGCCGCTGAAGCTGGACGTTCAAAAGTACATTGGAAACCAAAAACGACAATGCCAGCTCCATCACTATCATGTCGAGGTGGAACTCGCCACGCCTGATGAACTCGCTCAGGTCAATCGCAAACGTGATGACCGGGGATGGCGTCGTCCGCTTCGTCGATTCGGCATCACGCCGACCGGCTCGATCCGATACTGCAGAGAAGTAAAGGATCGCATCAACCAACTGCCGGATCCCATTCGCAACTCAGTCTACCTTCGCGGTTACTGGCAATTCGAACACTACTTCAAAGATATTGCACCACGTATCCGCGAGGAATTACGCCTGCGCGAGGCGCTCGGTCCGGCCGCAGAGTCGCTGGCCCTTGAGATGGAGTCGGTGCCGTCTGTGGCCGTACACGTCCGCCGCGGTGACTACGCATCCGATCCGAAAGTGCTTCAGCGACTCGGTCTGTGTCCTTTGGAATACTACGAAAAGGCTGCAACGATCTTGCGCAACGCGTTTGACGATCTTCGGTTTTATGTGTTCTCCGACGATCCGGACTGGGTAAGAACACACTTGAAGATGCTCGATCCTGTCGTCTTCGTCGAGTTCGATTCCTCGCGGCGAGATCTGGTTGACCTTGAGGTCATGTCGCGCTGTCGTCATTTTATCATCGCTAACAGCACATACAGTTGGTGGGCCGCCTGGCTAGGACGCCATCCGGACAAACAGGTCGTGGCACCTCGCCGTTGGTTTGTTGATGAGCGGCGCAATACACTTGATCGATACCCTGAGGGATGGGAAGCCATCGATTGGGACTGATTGCGGCGGCGCGTCGATTTACTCGTCGGCAGTTACCGCATGGTGTTGCAGGTCATTGAGGTCAACGAACTCCAGCGCTGAAATGTGCGTCGCTTCCAGGACCACCGGCGGGGCGACTCCCGCCTCAAGTGCTTCCCGCCATCGCTCGACGCAGAGACACCAGCGGTCACCCGGTCGAAGTCCATTAAAGCCAGCTTCCGGAGTTGGCGTGGAGAGGTCATTCCCCACGGACCTGCTGAACTCGAGAAACTCCGTCGTCATCTCTGCACAAACGATGTGGAGGCCCTGATCGTCCGGTCCAGTCTCGCAATGCCCATTGCGATAGAAGCCGGTCATCGGATCGGTACAGCAGCAGTGGAGGGGAGAGCCGAGAACGTTGTGGGGTTTGGCGACCATAGAATCCTCCTGGTTTCCTGGTTGCTCACTATAAGGGCTCATCCCAAAACGCAAAAAACCCTGAGGGTCTCAGGGTTTTATTGCGTGGCCCTGCACTGAATTGCAGAACCAGCGAAAAGTGGAGCCGGGGGGATTCGAACCCCCGTGCCGAAACAGTCAGCAAATCGCCTCTACGCGTGTAGTCGTTTCTTTGATCTCGACTTGAAGAACCGCAAACGACAGCGTTTCATCTTGTCAAAACCGGCGAGTTTCTCGTCCCGCCGAGGCCGGTCAGCCCTTTGGGACCAGCCCGATGTTTTTCAGTCGTCGCCCCATCGGGCGTCAGACGACGACTGCGAAGCCTAATTAGGCTGCGAGGGCATACTGCGTGTTGGCAAGTATAATTGTGCATCCTTTTTACGTGGCAAGGATGCTCCACGACGCGCCACGAAATGCCTTCCCTGTCCGGTCGATTCCGGATCGGCCCCAATTGTCAAAGAGCGAATAGCCTCAACAAGCTCATGTTAGGATCGGTCCGGTTCAAGGTCGAGTACAGTCTCTTTGAAGTTCCGCCGATAATGAGCGAAAACCGGATCCACGCATGTCAGAAGCAGATTCCAATCAGCCACCCGACGACCTCGAAGCCCTGCGCCGCCGGATCGACGAGATCGACCTTCGCCTGATTCAGGCTCTCAGCGATCGCGCCGAGGTCGTGGTCGAGGTGGGCAAGCTCAAGCAGACCGATGGGACGCCCATTTACGCCCCCCATCGCGAGAAGCAGGTGCTCGAAAAAGTGCTTGGCCTCAACGAGGGTCCTTTGCCGGGCCGGACGATCGAGGCCATTTATCGCGAACTGATGTCGGGCAGCTTCCGATTGGAGATGCCACTTCGGGTCGGCTACCTGGGGCCCGAGGGGTCCTTCAGTCACGTCGCCGCGACAAGGCACTTCGGCTCTTCGGTCGATTTCGATGACTTGCACGAGATCGAGCACGTGTTCAAGGAAGTCCAGGCAGGTCGCTGTCATTACGGTCTCGTGCCCTACGAGAATTCCATCGGGGGCGGCATCACCGACACCCTTGATGCGTTTCAGATTTCGGAGGTGACGATTTACGCCGAGGCGTTGATCGACGTGGCCCAGGCCCTGCTCACGAATGGCCCCCCCAACGAGATCCTTCGCATTTACTCCAAACCCCAGATCTTCAGCCAGTGTCGCCAGTGGTTGCGCAACCAGTATCCGGAGGCGGAGTTGATTCCCATGGCCAGTTCCTCGGCGGCGGTGAAGCACGCCGCGGCGGAGCCCAACGCCGCAGCGATCGGCTCGGAACTCGCCGGGGAGATCTATGGCGTCAAACCCGTCTTCACGGCCATCCAGGACAAGCCCAACAACATCACGCGATTCCTGATCATCGGCACCCAGGCCGCCCGGCCCAGTGGCGAGGACAAGACGACGATCATGTTCGTCACGGCCCACAAACCCGGGGCTCTGGTGGATGTGTTGGGTGTGTTTCGCGATGCTTCGATCAACCTGAGTCACATCGAGAAACGCCCCAGCGGAAGGCAAAATTGGGACTATACCTTCTTCATCGATTGCGATTCCCATCAAGAGGACGCGACGATGAAACGCGCCATTGACGAGGCGCGTACCCATTGTGTGTCATTGAAAGTCCTGGGGTCGTATCCCAAAGCCCAGCGCGTGCTGTGACGAGATCGAGGTCGGTTACGGAAGCAGGTACGCCGCGCTTTCGCCGGCGTGGATCCCGTTGATATACCACCCGACCCACCAGACGCCTGAACCGCCTTGATCAAGCAGGTCGATGACGGGGCCTGAATATGCGCGGCGCCAAGTGGATTCCCAACGCTGGGTGCGATCGCCCTGGTCGATCATGTCGCCATTCGGGGCATGAAGTTGCCAGGTCACGTTCGCACCGATCTCGGCCTCCATGCGAGACACGAAGGTGATGTTCTCGTCGGAACGAAACATCCACTTGTTGGCATTCTGGAACTCTTCGTAGGATGCGCCGCCACTGTTGTCGTCGTCGATCCATCGGTTGGCGACGAAGAAATTCGGGTGGTTCTCCGATGCAGCTCCGAGGCTCGCCGAGGAGTCGGTTGATTCACAGCCGCCAGACATCATGACCACGCCAATGAGCGTCATCACCGGGCCGATAGTCCTTCTTGTGCTCAGCATCTCTCGATCCTCCTGAAGATCAGGGTCCAGTATACAGGACGCGGGAGGGCCCTGAATCTTGCATCCGGAGGATGATGAATCACGCCTCTGGTGAAAATCAAATCGGCCCTTGGACTTGGAGGCTGCACTCAGGTCTGACAATCAAGCCAAAAGGGGGTGTGGTCTGGATTTTCGATGTGTCCAAGGCCACATGTGTGGATGATTGGTTCCGATAACAATGGCGATGATGGGAGGTCCAGGCGGGGCTTACTACTGGCCCAGGTGCTTTCATGATGGCCTGATTCATGATTGTCATCAGATCTGATCTGGGACGAGCCGGGGGCAGGGGAAGAAGTAGAGAGTAATTCATGATTTTGGAGGATGAGGCAGGCAACGGATCGCGCTTGAATAGTCGAACGTCATTCTCGCTATGGCCTCGTTCGGGATTGCTGCCCACCTCGGGCGTCAACCCAGGATCATCGAAACTGGCCGACCTGTCTCGTGTAAAAGAAATGGTGCATGCGTTGATGTTCAGGCTATTTGCAAGGGAGAGATTGAAGATGCAAGGTCGATGGATCGTAGGATTGGTCTTGCCATTGTTGATGGCGAACGTTAATGCCCAGGATGATGCTCCCGCGACATTGACTTTGAATAAAGTGCATCCGCTGGTCGCCCAACGATTTGAGGAAGGTGCAGGCCAGGTCATGGTGTGGGTATTCCTCAAGGACAAGGGCCCGATCAATGTATCTTCAGAAGTCGGCACGATGCAGCGCAAGGGGCATCCTCGAACCGTGCAGAGGCGACGCCAACGGCGCACGGCCCCGGGACTCTTCGATAAGCGCGATCTTCCGGTCTGGGTTGGATATGAAAACCAACTTGAAGAGATGGGGCTTCGTTCGCGGGTGAAGAGCCGTTGGCTCAATGCCATCAGCGTCTCGGCCACCCTCGAACAGGTTGAGCGTCTAGGGGAACTGCCCTTCGTGGAAAAAGTTCAGATCGTTCACGCACTACGAACCATCACACCGGTCAGAAGGGTCTCGATGGAGCGCACCGCAGCCAGCCAAGGTGCCTTCTATGGCTCCTCTGAATCCCAACTTGCGTTGATCAACCTCATCGCGCTACACAATGAAGGGTTTACAGGGCAAGGGATCGTGATCGGTGTGCTCGACACTGGTTTCGCCCGCACGCACGACGCCTTTACGAATCCGGCTGATCCGATTGACGTGATCGCCGAGTACGACTTCGTCAACAATGATGGCAACACCGCGCCGGAGGCTGGCGATCTCAGTTACCAGCATGATCATGGCACCAACGTGCTGGGCGTGATGGGGGCCAATCTGCCCGGAACGCTCGTGGGAGGCGCGTATGACGCCTCGTATATCCTGGTCAAGCCTGAGAATCTGGCCTTCGAGAACACCAGCGAAGAGGACCTGTTCATCGCCGGGCTCGAGTTCATTGAGGCCAACGGGGGTGATCTCGCCACGTCTTCGCTGGTCATCTACAACACGTATACCCAGCAACAGCTCGATGGAATGACTTCCGTGATGTCGCTGGGACTGAAGATCGCGACGGAGAACGGCCTGCATTGCTTTCAGGGAGCTGGCAACAGTGGGCACGACTCGAACCCGGCCACCTCATCGTTGGTGGCCCCCGCCGACGCCTTCGGCGCGATTACGGTGGGGGCGGTGAACATCGTGGGTTCCATCGCGAATTTCAGTTCAGATGGCCCGACCGCCGATGGGCGACTCAAGCCCGAGATCGTCAGCATGGGCGTCAACACCATGACGACATCCTCATCCAACGACCAATTCATCGTGGGCGTCAACGGAACATCCTTCTCGACGCCCCTCACCGCCGCGGCGGCGGCCTGCATCGTGCAAAAGCATCCTGACTGGACGGTCTCTCAACTTCGCGCAGCGCTCTTCCAGACATCAAGCCAGTACGTGGCCAATCAACAATCCGATCCGGCCTTTGTCTGGGGATATGGTCTCATCGATGCGCACGCGGCGTCGAACGCCGATCCAAAACGTTCGGACACGAACGAGGATTTCAAGGTCGATGTCGTAGATCTGCTGTCGTTGCTCGCCTCGTGGGGCGCCTGCCTTCCGGGGCAGCATTGTCCGACGGATTTCAACATCGATGGCCAGGTCGATGTCTTCGACCTGCTGCAACTGCTGGCGGAATGGAGTTAGCGGCAGTCATGCAAGGAATGCGCACTTCGTCTGAGCATGGGGGACATTGAGTAGATGGCACCTTGAAGATGATTTGTCTTCAGGAAGGGCGGTCTCGACCACTTACAAATTAGCAACGACAAGCTTGTTGACGTTGATTCAATCGATATTGTGACACCCAGAATTGGTCTCGAGGCACCGGGTGTCACCCCTTCGTCGAGATCTGGTTGGACGCACAAGGAGCATGGGTATGAAGTTTTCATATTGGCTAATGATCTTGGCCTCTTTCGTCGCGACGATGAGTCTGACGAATTGCGAGCAGCCGGTTGAGGAAAGTCAAGCCATCCGCACGGTGAGGGCTATCAAGGTAGGCGATGTCGAAGCGTTTGTCCGGCGGTCGTTTCCGGGTCGGGCCAAGGCGACCCAGGAAGTCAATCTCTCCTACCGAATCTCGGGACCCCTGATCACGTTGCCGGTCAACGTGGGTGATCTGGTCGAGGTAGGCGATGTCCTGTCCCGGATCGATCCGCGCGACTTCGAGGTCAACCTCCGCAACATCCAGGCCCAGCTTCTGGATGCCGAGGCCCAGCAGGCGGTTGATGAGAATGAATACGAACGTGCCCAGAGCGCCCACGAGCGGGGCGGGGTCTCGGACATTGAACTGGCCCGGGAACAGGCCGAGCGTGATCGGGCCAGGGCACAGGTCCAGGTGATCCAGGCATCTGTACGAACGGCTCAGGACGCGCTAGAGGACACCAATCTCACGGCACCGTTCAAGGGTCAGATCGTCGCCAAGTACGTGGAGAATTTCGAGCATGTGCAGAACAAGCAGGCCATCCTGCGTCTGTTGGACGATTCGAAGATCGAAATGATCATCGACATCCCCGAGCACTTGATCATCAACGCACAATACGTCAAAGACGCCTATGTCGTCTTCGATGCCTTCCCGGGACGAGAGATCGCCGCCACGATCAAGGAAATCGGGACCGAAGCGTCGTCGACCACCCGCACGTATCCCGTCACGTTGATCATGGATCAGCCGGAGGACATTCGGATCCTGCCCGGCATGACGGGGGAGGCAAGCGCGAAGAGTACTCCCGCGAACGTTCAGGAATTTCTGGGCGCTGAAGTCCCGGTTGCGGCGGTCATCGCCACCGACGACGAAGTCAGTTTCGTCTGGGTCATCGACGAGTCCTCCGGACGAGTCACCCGACGTGAAATTGAAATGGGCGACACTACGGCCCGCGGCATCCTGATCCATGGGGTCGAGATCGGGGAATGGGTGGCGGTGGCCGGGGCTCACTACCTCAAGGAAGGGCAGATCGTCAAGGTCAAGGACGAAGCCGGCGTGGAGGATGCCTCGTGAACCTTGCGGAATTGGCGATCAAGAAACGCACTTTCACCATGTTCAGCATGTGGGTGTTCCTGCTGGCCGGCGTCATGGCGTACTTCGGCCTCGGACAGCTCGAGGATCCCGAGTTCACGGTCAAGACCGCCGTGGTAGTTACGCAATATCCGGGAGCCTCCCCCGAGGAAGTCGAATTGGAGGTCACGGACCGCATCGAGATCGCGCTCCAGGAGATGCCCCAGGTCAAGGAACTCGAATCGTTCTCCAGGGCGGGCCTGTCACTGGTCAAGGTCTACATCTGGCCGCGCTACACGGCCGAGTACCTTCCCCAGATCTGGGACGAGCTGCGAAAAAAAATACGGGACGTCCGTGCCGAGTTGCCTCCCGGTTCCGGGACGCCGGTCGTGTCCGACGACTTTGGCGATGTGTATGGCTTTTTCTTCGCCTTGGTGGGGGACGGGTACACTTTTGCTGAATTGAAGAAACATGCCGATGCCTTGAAGAAGGAGTTGAGCTTGGTGCCGGGCGTCTCCCGGGTCGAACTGTGGGGCGACCAGACCGAGTGCATCTACGTCAACGTACGACAGACCCAGATCAGCCAGTTGGGCATCAGCCCCGCGGAAGTGCAGCGCATCCTCTCGACGCAAAACGCCGTGGCGTTGTCAGGGGGGATGGACATCGACAACCAGCGCTTTCGCATCGAGACGACGGGAGAATTCTCATCGCCCGAAGACATCGGGGATGTCATTCTCAGGGGCGGACTCGCCGACCGGGAGGCGACGGACCTGATCCGAATTCGAGACATCGCCGAGATCAGGCGGGGATACGTGGAGCCACCCGTCAAGGAAATGCGCTACAACGGCATGCGTTCCATCGGCATGTCGATCTCGAACGTCGGGGGTGCCAACGTGGTGGACATCGGTCGCGCCATCGACGTCCGACTCGGTGAACTCCATGACCTGTTGCCGATCGGCGTCGAGATCGAACGCATCTCGTGGCAATCCGACCAGGTCAGCCAGTCGATCTCGGCTTTTCTGATCAGCCTCCTGCAGGCGATCGCGATCGTCCTGGTCGTGTTGTGGGTTGCCATGGGGCTGCGAACGGCGCTGGTCGTCGGTCTTACCGGGCTGGTCTTCGTGATCATCATCTCCTTTCTGATCATGAATCTGGTCGGGATCGACCTGCAGCGGATGAGCCTGGGAGCCCTGGTGGTGGCCATGGGCATGATGGTGGACAACGCCATCGTCGTCGCGGATGGCATCCTCGTCCGCATGCAGAAAGGCATGGATCGGACAAAGGCGGCCATCGAGGCCGCCTCGCAACCAGCGATCCCGTTGCTGGGGGCGACAGTCATCGCAGTCCTGGCGTTCTATCCCATCGCCGCCTCGACGGAGTCCGCGGGCGAATACTGCGCCACATTGTTTTCCGTGGTCGGGATCTCCCTGATGGTGAGTTGGGTGCTTGCGGTGACCGCGGCTCCCATAATGTGCATGGACTTTCTTCCCGCCCCGAAGCAGATCGGCAGTGGGGGCATGTATGACAGCGGCATGTATCGACTGTTTCGAAAAACCCTGGGACTGGCCATCAAGCTGCGCTGGCTCGTCCTGCTGGTACTCGTCGGGGTCCTGGGCGTGTCGCTGTATGGGTTCCGATACGTCAACAAGATGTTCTTCCCCGCTTCGGCCCGTCAACAGTTGATGGTCGATTACTGGGCACCCGAGGGAACCCGCATCCAAAACGTCGCCGAAGACATCAGGATTCTCGAAGACATCCTGCTTGAGGACGACCGGGTCGACAGCGTCAGCGTCTACATCGGGGCGGGACCGCCTCGTTTCTACCTGCCCGTCGATCCCGAATCGCCCAATCAGGCGTATGCCCAACTCATCGTGAACACCAATTCCGTCCCGGCCGTCGCGGAGCTCTTTGACGAGTTGCGATCCTGGTCGTCGGAGAACGTCCTCGACGCCGAGGTGGTGGTCCGCAAGTACGGGCTCGGCCCCAGTGAGACCTGGCCGATCGAGGTGCGATTCAGTGGACCGGCGATCGCGGATCCCTTTGTCCTGCGCAGTCTGGCCCAGGAGGCCGAGGCGATCATCCGGGACAGCCCCCATTCGACGATCGTAAACAACGATTGGCGTCAGAAGGTCAAGAAGCTCGTCCTGGATTTCGACCAGCGCAACTCGCGCTGGACCGGGATCGTCCGTACCGACATCGCCCAGGCAACCCAAAGGGCCTACGACGGCTTTCCCGTCGGGCTCTATCGGGAGGGCGATACGCTATTGCCCATCATCGCCCGGCTCGTCGAGGACGAACGCCGGAGCATTGCGGGCAACATCGATCAGTTGCAGGTCCGATCGGAGTTGCACCAACAGTCCGTGCCCCTGTCGCAGGTGACGCGTTCGATCGAAGTGGATTGGGAGGATCCGGCCATCTGGCGCTGGGATCGTCGAAGGGCGATCACCGTACAGGCGGTGCCCCTGGATCTGGCCACGGTCCTCAGGGCGGACATCATCGACGAGATCGAGGCGATCGAGTTGCCACCCGGGTATTCGATGATGTGGGATGGCGAGTATCGAAGCTCAAGGGATGCCCAGGCGTCGCTTATCCCGGGAATGGTGCCGGCCTTCATCGTCATGGGGCTCATCATCGTGGGCCTGTTCAACGCCTACAGACCACCCTTGATCATCTTGTGCGTGATCCCGTTTGCGCTGATCGGCGTCACCGTCGGGCTCCTGGTCACCCGCCAGCCATTCGGATTCGTGGCCCTGCTCGGGGCGATGAGCCTCATCGGGATGATGACCAAGAACGCCATCGTGCTGCTCGACGAGGTGAACATCAATCTCGACAAGGGCCTGGAACCTTACGACGCGGTGGTGGAAGCCGCAGTCTCGCGTCTTCGTCCCGTCATGTTGGCCGCGGGTACGACGGTGTTGGGCGTGATCCCGCTGCTGCCGGACGTGTTCTGGGTGTCGTTGGCCGTGACGATCATGTTCGGCCTCGCCCTGGGATCGGTTCTGACGGTGATCGTGATTCCCGTGCTTTACGCCTGCTTCTATAAACTGGAGAGTCCACCCAATGCCTGATCAGGCAGGTTTTTCATCGTTCTCGTTCAGCTTCTTTTTTCGCTGTGTGGAAGAGAAGTAGACTGCGGTGGAAAGGCCAAGCACATACCCGATGAGCAGCGTCAGCATCAACAGCAACGCGCGGGGCATCGTGAACGAGAGAAACAGGAATTTCGTCTCCACTGGTTGCGTGTTCTGTACTATGGTGATGGCGGCGATCACGAGGATCACGGTCAAGGCGACGAGTCGGAACGTGCTCATGGGGGGCGCTTTCGAATGTCATTGAACCATCGACTGAAGGGGCGTCATTCTAGAACCGGAATCATCGCCAGCAGGAATCCGGGTCGGCTCAGATCGTCTCCCATCGCTTTGCGAACTGTCTCGTGGCCAGCATCAAGGCGATCGTCATGAGTGTCATCATCCCCAGTTGAGGCCAGAGGTAGATCAACGACTCGAGCAGTGAGTGAGTCGGATCATCGTGCCAGAAGACCTTGAGGAAGCCGTCCAGGGCCCAGCCGTTGAACGTGTACTTGGAAGTGGTTTCGATGAACGGCGCGACCATCCTGGGCACCATCGACCCGCCCAGGGCGGACATGATCAGGATGATGATCGTGGACAGACCTCCCAGTTGGGCGCGGCTCTTGCACAGCGTGGCGAGAAAGAGGCCGAACGCGGCGGCCGCGGCGGCGGTGAAGATCACCATGAGCAGGAATCCGCAAAAGTGCTTCAGGGTGAACAGATCAATGCCAAACACAAGCTCGCCATACACGAACATGAAGATAAGCTGAATGGATCCGAGGAAGGCGTAGAACACCCAGTGACCCAGCAGCAGGCGGCTCATGTTCAGACGCGTCATGAGCAGGCGATCGAGCGTGCCCCTCTCCTCGTCCTCGAGAATCGACCCGCTGGCCCCGGTCATGGAAAACAACAGGAACATAACCCCGATCGCGGCGGCGTAATACGTGACGATTGAGACGGAATCCGACTCGCCATCCTCGTCCTCGGGATCACCTGCCCGGGCGTCGGTGGTGTTGACGCCGATGAACCCCGTGAATCCGCCCAGCCCTGAATCGGTTTCTTGATCCGCTTCCGACCCGGCCTCATCTATCGCGAGCGGATTCGGTTCTTCATCATCGTCGAGCGAGTCCCAGGGCACCTCGCCCCGAATCGCCGGCTTGATCTTGTCGATGATGGCCCGCTGCTCATCGGTGAGGAATCCTCCCGCGAGTTCGAGCTGCTCGA
>JAPULD010000068.1 GCA_027295365.1 Planctomycetota bacterium | reverse complement strand
GAGTTCCACCTCGGGCAACGCCAGCGTGATCATGCCATCGCGCTGCCTTCGCTTCTCGAGAATCCGCGCCAGGGTGTTGGATCGCTTCAACGCGTCGATCAGTTCGTCTTCGTAGTCGGGATCGGTCTTCGCCTGTTTCCGGGCTTCCTTGACGTCGCCATCGATCAGGGCCTGGGCCTCGAGATACGTCAGCCGCTTGCGCGACTTGATCACGCTCCGGCTGGCCCTCTGGCTGATCACGTTGCCTTGGCCGTCAAAAGTGATGAACGCGGATTTCGTGAAGCGAGGCACGCCCTCCTGCAATGAACAGACGCCATTGCTCAGCACCTCGGGCAGCATGGGGATGACCAGCCGGGGCAGGTAGACGCTGTTGCCCCGGGCCTGGGCCTCGACATCCAGGGCGCTTCCGGGGGTGATGAAGTTCGCGACATCCGCGATGTGGACCCCCAGCGTCCATTCCTCGCTCTTCTCGTCGTAGGTGATCGAGATCGCATCGTCGAAATCCTTGGCATCGGGGGGGTCGATCGTGAAGATGAATTTGTTCGTCAGATCCTCGCGACCCTCCCACGGTCCTTGAGAATCGTTGTCGAACTCGCGCGACACTTTCCGGGCCTGCTCGACTGTGGCATCGGGAAAATCGGTTCGCAAACCATGGGCCGCGATCACCGCCTGGGTTTCCACATCGGGCTTGCCCGCCTCCCCTAGCACCTTGGTGATCACCCCCTCGGCGAGGTAGTCGTCCTCGGGGTAATGCAGCAGTTCGATGATGACCTTGTCGCCTTGCTTGGCGTTCTTGGCATGAGGATCGTGAATCAGCACCTTTTGATACAACGACTTGCCATCGGGTTCGACGAACCAGCGTTGGCCATCCTTGATCAGCGTGCCCACGAAATGATCCTGGCCCCGTTCGATGACTTCGAGGATGCGCCCTGTGTATGGGCTTTTCCCCCCGCCACCTTTATCGCGCCATGCCTTGTGGACGACCTTGGCCCGGACGCGATCGCCCGAGATGGCATCACGGGTGGAACCCCGGGGGACGAAGAGGTCGCCATCGCGATAGGGCGTTTCGGGAATGATGAAGCCAAACCCCCTGACGTTGAGCTTGAACTTGCCGATGATTTCGTCGGGGAAGGAAGGCAGGCCAAGCTTGCCCCCCTGCCTGGTGATGTGCCCCTCATCAACGAGAGTGTCAATGGCGGATTGAAATTCGCCCATGTCCTCCGGCTCGATCCTCATGTCCGAGGCGATCTGCTGAAGGGGAGAAGGCTCGTAGAGCCCATGGGCGAGGTGGTCGAGAATACGTGGTTGTAAACGAGTGGTCATGGATTTTCCTAATGAGGCGAATAGTAAACGAAATAGTGATTAAAAAACGAGCCGGCCCTCTTCCAATGAGGGCTGCGTTTAGGAAATGCTGAAGTTTTTACGGGTGGAAACGGTAAAATCGAGCTTTTCGTAAATGGATCAATAGCCGCGAACGGTTCGCGATGGTCAACGTGAAGAATGGTTTAAAGAACCCCCACTGCCGGTGCTATCGCCACATCGTAGGCCCGGGTTCGGTGAAAAACATTTAGAATTGAAAAAAATACCTGGACACAACATTTGTGTCTTTGAAGAAACGAGCTGATTCTTCAGAATTGACGTGGAGAAAGGCGTACTTGCCTCTGAACAATCGCCAACGGTTTTTCATTTCTCTTTGGACTTGGAAGCCTTCGCTGATTTCTTCCCGGCGGCTGAGTCACTCTTCTTTTCGGTTTTTGAATCACTCGTCTTCTTGTCACTCTTCTTATCGTCTTTTGACTTCGTTTCCGCTTCTTTGCCCTTCTTGTACGACTCGCTGCGATAGTCCGTTTCGTAGAAGCCGCCTCCCTTGAAGAGCACGGCGGAGCCGGTTCCGATGAGGCGCTGGAGCTTGAGCTTGCCGCACTCGGGGCATTTCTTCTTCACCGGGGCGCTCATCTGCTGGAACAGCTCGAAGGCGTGTTCGCAGGCATTGCAGACATAGTCGTAGGTGGGCATAGGTCGGAGGGCTCCGGGATTCAGTCTTGTTGGGACTGGAGCGTTACGTACATTGGAAAATCGTGGTGGTTGGGCATGGACGACTTCGCTTCGCTTCGCTGTCCATGGCACCCGTGGTGCAATCGTTGGGGTTATTCCTCGTCGCTTTCGCCCGGGGCGACCGCGACCTTGGCGGGTCTCAGCACCACGTCGCCCATCGCATAGCCCTGCTGGAGGATCATGACGATGCCATTGGGCTCGATGCCCTCAGCTTCCTGCTTCAGCATCGCCTCGTGGCGATTGGGATCGAACTCGTCGCCAACGCTCGGCTCGATGATCTGCACCCCATGCAACTGCAGGGCCTTGGTGATCTCGTCGCGGACGATTTTGACGCCATTGAGCAGCGTCTCGATCGATGTGCCTTCGAAGTCCTGGTTCAGGGCGAGATCGAAATGATCCAGCACGGGCAACAGCGACCCGATGACGTTGCGTTTGCCGGTGCGAAGAGCCTGCTGCTCGTTTTCCAGGGAGCGACGCTGGTAGTTGCGAAAATCCGCGAGGGCTCGTTGCCGCGC
The DNA here is from genome assembly GCA_027295365.1 of Planctomycetota bacterium. GTDB lineage: Bacteria > Planctomycetota > Phycisphaerae > Phycisphaerales > SM1A02 > JADFSH01. Next base: position 2,720 of record JAPULD010000068.1, on the reverse strand, counting down.
GGCGATCGCTTCCTCAAGCTGCTGCTTGAGCGATTCGATGTAGTCCACGGCCTCCTGGGGCAGTTCCATTTCGATCTCATGCTCTTCCTGGTCGGAGCCCGAGGAGACGGATGGGGGCTTCAGCGTCAGCGGATCAAGTTCCGTCAGTTCATCGCCGGCATCGCTGAGATCGAGGCGGTCGGGATCGGTTTTTTGCTTGCTCATGGAGTTCGTCTCTATCAATCAGATCAGGTGCCGACCAAGGTCATCCCCCACCCTTGATCGCGTCCTTGAGTTTGTTCCACAACGATGGTTGACCTTCCATCACGTCGAGTTCTTCCATCTCCGCGTATTCCGAGAGAAGTGTACGCTGCTTCTCGTCGAGACGACTGGGAACGACGAGTTGCACGATGACGATGAGGTCGCCACGTTTGCCGGTACGAACATTGGGCAGGCCATGTCCTTCGAGCCTGAAGGTGGCTCCATGCTGCGTGCCGGGGGTGAGCGACACCACCGCTTCGCGGCTGTCGAGCGTGGGCACAATCACCTTCGCCCCCAACGCCAGTTGCGTGAAGGCCACGGGCAGCGCGATGTAGAGGTGATCACCCTCGCGCTCGAATCGATCGTGCTCCTGCACCCTCACGACGACATGCAGATCGCCTCGGATGCCTTTGCCGGATGGGCTCGAATCGGGGCCGGGTGGTTCGCCTTCGCCGGCAAGTCGCACCGCCTGGCCATCCTGGATTCCCGGGGGGAGCTTCACCGTCAGGGCGCGTTTGATCGAAACTCGTCCCGTACCGCGACAGTCGCCACACTTGTCGACGATGACCTTGCCACGCCCGCCGCAATGAGGACAGGAGGTGACCATGCGGAACATGCCCCCCAATCCCGCCTGGGCGACTTGGCCTTGGCCTCCACAGGTGGAGCAGGGCATGGGTTGGGAACCGGGCTTGGCTCCTGAACCGTCACAGGTCTGACAGACGTCGAGCCGGGTGTATTCCTTGTCGCGTTCCGCCCCGGTGAGAATTTCATCCAGCGTCAGTTCGACCTCGGTCTCCAGGTCGTAGCCACGGGGTACGCCACCTCGGGCGCGAGCCCTTTGGCCTCCCATTCCGCCACCCGCGAAAATATCGTTGAACATCGAGAAGATGTCCTCGACATGCATTGAACGGAAGTCATGACCCGGCGTGCCGCGCAGGCCGGCGTGTCCATACTGGTCATACCGCGCCCTTCGATCGTTGTCCGACAAGACCTCGTAGGCCTCGGCGCATTCCTTGAACGACGCTTCGGCGGCATCGTCATCCGGATTCCGGTCCGGGTGATACTTCATCGCCAACCGTCGGTACGCGCGCTTGATGTCGTCCGCAGAGGCGTCCTTGTTCAGGCCAAGGACTTCGTAATAGTCACGGGTGGAGGGCATGGAGTACGAAGAGGATATGGAATCAGACGTGGTCCGGGATATACAAAGAAGAAGGCCGAGAGTCGCAGGCTAGCGACGATTGCCGCTGGCGCACCACCCTCGGCCTTCGGGAGTCGCACAATGCAAATCAGGCGATGGCTTCCTCGATGGGATCGGCATCGTCCTTGAGTTCGGTGATGATCACGTCGGTGGTGAGCATGAGACCGGCGACGCTGGCCGCATTCTGCAACGCCGTGCGGACCACGAGGGCGGGATCGATGATGCCGGCCTTGATGAGGTCGGTGTATTCGCCCGTGGCGGCGTTGAAGCCCTGGCCACTCTTGCTGGCCCTGACCTTCTCGACGACGACATCGCCATCGAAACCGGCGTTGATCGCGATCTGGGCCGCGGGGGCTTCCATGGCCTGAGCGACGATGTCGTAGCCGATCTTCTCGTCACCCTTGGCCTTCTTGCGGGCTTCGTTGACCGCATCGATGGCCCGAAGCAGGGCCACGCCACCGCCCGGTACGTAGCCTTCCTTCGCCGCGGCGCGGGTCGCGTTCAGGGCATCGTCGACGAGGTCCTTGCGTTCCTTCATCGCGGTTTCCGTGGCGGCTCCGACGCTGATGACGGCCACGCCACCCGTCAGCTTGGCCAGTCGTTCCTGCAGCTTTTCCTTGTCGTAGTCGCTGGTGGAACGTTCGATCTGGGTCTCGATCTGCGAGGCCCGGGTCGTGATGTCCTTCTTCGTGCCCGCACCCTTGATGATAGTGGTGTCATCCTTGGTGATGGTTATCTTCTGGGCACTGCCAAGTTCATTCAGCTCGATGTCCTCGAGGTTGCGCCCCAGGTCATCGGCGAAAAACGTGCCTCCCGTGAGGGTGGCGATGTCGCTCAGCAAGGCCTTGCGGCGATCGCCAAAGCCGGGGGCCTTGACGGCGCAGATGTTCAACACACCACGCAGCTTGTTGATGACGAGAGCCGCGAGGGCTTCGTTATCGATGTCTTCGGCGATGATGAACAGGGGCTGGCCCCCTGTCGCGATCTTGTTGAGCAAGGGCAGCAGGTCGGCGAGGTTGGAGATCTTCTTCTCGTGGATGAGGATCTTGGGATTCTCGATGACGCACTCGGCCTTCTTCGGATCGGTCATGAAGTAGGGGCTCAGGTAGCCCTTGTCGAAGGCCATGCCTTCCACGTAGTCGAGCGAAATCTCGGCGGTCTTGCCTTCCTCGACTTCGACCACGCCATCGGGGCCGACCTTGTTGATCGCCTCGGCGATGAGTTCGCCGATCTCGGTGTCGTTGTTCGCGCTGACCGTGGCGACCTTCTTCAGGTCGTCCTT